>JAOUGZ010000023.1 GCA_029865405.1 Betaproteobacteria bacterium | reverse complement strand
CTTGCGCAGGCGCCGGATGTGCACGTCCACGGTCCGCTCCTCGACGAAGACGTGGTCGCCCCACACCTGGTCGAGCAGCTGCGCGCGCGAGTGCACGCGCTCGGCATGCGTCATGAGGAAGTGCAGCAGCCGGAACTCCGTGGGCCCGAGCGCAAGCGCGCGCTGGGCGCCGAACACGCGGTGCGTCTCGGGCTCCAGGCGCAGCCCGCCGAGCTCGACCGGGTCGTCGGTCATCTGCGGCGCGCGCCGCCGCAGCACCGCCTTGATGCGCGCGAGCAGCTCACGCGGCGAGAACGGCTTGGTGACGTAGTCGTCCGCGCCCGCCTCCAGCCCCGCCACCTTGTCGGCCTCGGTGCCGCGCGCGGTGAGCAGGATGATCGGGATCTGCCGGGTGCGCTCCTCCTGGCGCATCTGGCGCGCCAGGGCCACGCCCGAGATCCCGGGCAGCATCCAGTCGATGAGCAGCAGGTCGGGCAGGGCGTTGCGCACGATGCCCAGCGCCCCTTCGGCGTCCTTGGCGCGGATCACGTGGTGGCCGGCGTGCTCGAGGTTCACCGCGATCAGCTCCTGGATCGCCGGCTCGTCCTCGACGAGAAGGATGTTGGCGGGCATGGTGACGATAATAAGAACATTCCGTGACGGTATTGTTGCAAATGCGGCGAGGTATCATCGGGCCGCCATGCCGACGCCGACCGAAATCAAGCTGCACCAGAAGTCGCGGGTGCTGGAGGTTGCCTTCGACGACGGACGCAGTTTCCGCCTGCCCTACGAGTATCTGCGCGTGTTCTCACCCTCGGCCGAGGTGCGCGGCCACGGCCCCGGCCAGGAGGTGTTGCAGGTCGGCAAGCGCGACGTCGAAATACGCCACGTCGAGCCGGTCGGCTCGTACGCGATCCAGCCGACGTTCTCCGATGGGCACGCGACAGGCATCTACTCCTGGGACTACCTGTACCAGCTGGGCCTCGAGCAGGACTCGCGCTGGACGTCGTACCTTAAGCAGATGGACGACGCCGGGGCGAGCAGATAACGTAAGCGTACGCTCACTTATGTCAGAGACCGACTTCGGCTATGCGCGCGTCGGCGAGGGCGAGAAGCGCGCCCGCGTCGGCGAGGTGTTCGACCAGGTCGCGCCACGCTACGACCTGATGAACGATCTCATGTCGCTCGGCCTGCACCGGTTGTGGAAGGCCTTCGCGCTGAACGTGGCGCGGGTGCGCCCGGGCGAGCGCGTGCTCGACATCGCCTCGGGCAGCGGCGATCTGGCGCGCGCGCTGGCGCGCCGCGCCGGCCCCGCCGGCGAGGTCTGGGCCACGGACATCAACCGCAGCATGCTGGTGCGCGGTCGCGACCGCCTGCTCGATGCCGGCCTGCGCCTGCCCGCGGTGCAGTGCGACGCCGAGCGCCTGCCGTTTGCGGCTGCGCATTTCGATTGCGTGAGCGTCGCTTTCGGCCTGCGCAACATGACGCACAAGGACGCGGCGCTCGCGGAGATGGCGCGCGTGCTGCGGCCGGGCGGGCGCCTGGTGGTGCTGGAGTTCTCCCGGGTGTGGAAGCCTCTGGAGAAGCCCTATGCCCTTTACTCGTTCAGCGTGCTGCCATGGCTCGGCGCGCGGGTGGCGGGCTCCGGCGACGCCTACCGCTATCTCGCCGAATCGATCCGCATGCATCCCGACCAGGCGACGCTCGCCGCGATGATGGAACGCGCGGGGTTCGCGTCGGTCGAATACTTCAATCTCAGCGCGGGCGTCGCCGCGGTGCATCGCGGCGTCAAGCTGGGTTAGCATCTCTCGACAATCCGACAAAGAGGAGCAGGCGCTTCATGCGTAAAGGGTGGCTGGGAATCGCGGTGGTGCTGCTGGGCGTGGCCATCGCCATGCCGGACGCGGAGGCGCGCCGCCTGGGCGGCGGGCGCACGCTGGGCGCGCAGCGCAATGTCACCGCGCCGCCGGCGGCGGTGCCGGCCAAGCCTGCGCAGGCGGCACCGGCGGCCGCGCCCGCGACGACCGCGGGGAGCAAGTGGGCGCCGGTGCTCGGCGGTCTGGCGCTCGGCGGCCTGCTGGGCGCGTTTTTCGCCGGCAATCCGCTACTGGGCACGTTGCTGAGCGCCCTGCTCATCGGCATGCTGGTGTTCGCCGCGATCGCGCTCGTGCGCATGCTGCGCGCGCCGCGCGCCGCGCCCCCCGCCTTGCAGTACGCGGGCCTTGGCAGCGAGACGGTGGCGGCGCCTCCGCCTTCGCAGGCCGCGGGATTCGACGCGCGCCTTCCGGGGCAGCCGGCGCGCCCGGAGCTGCCGCCGGGCTTCGACGCCGCGGCGTTCCTGCGCGCCGCCAAGGAGAACTTCATCCGCCTGCAGATGGCGAACGACAGCGGTCGGCTGGACGAGCTGCGCGAGGTGACGACCACCGGGATGTTCGAGGCGCTGCGCGCCGACGCCGGGGCGGGCCAGCACACCGACGTCGTGACGCTCAATGCCGACCTGCTCGACGTGAGCACCGAAGGCGGGCGCCACTGGGCGAGCGTGCGCTTCTCGGGGCTCGTGCGCGAGACCCCGGGGGCGGAAGCGGCGAGCTTCGAGGAAGTCTGGAATCTGATGAAGCCCGCCGACGGCTCGAGCGGCTGGCTGCTCGCCGGCATCCAGCAGATGCACTGATCGCTCTATACTCCGGAAGGGCCACCCTAGGGTGGCCCTTTTGTTTTCATGGCGACGCTCGAATCTCCCCTGGTGCTGGCGCTGAACCGGCTGCTCGATACCGAGGCCTGGGCGCGCGAGCGCCTCGCGCCCTTTGCCGGCGAAACCGTCGAGTTCCGCGCCCCGCCGCTGCCGGCGCTGCGCTTTGCCATCGTCGAGGGCGGCCGGCTCGCGCCCGGCGCCGCGCCGAGCCTAACCCTTACGCTGCAGCCTGGATCGCTGCCGGCGCTCTTCCGGGGCGAAGAGCACTTCATGCGCAGCGTTGGCATCGACGGCAACGCCCAGCTCGCGCACGAGGTGCTGCATCTAGCGCGCCACCTGCGCTGGGACGCCGAGGAAGACCTGTCGCGGCTCGTGGGGGACGCCGCCGCCCACCGCGTGGCCGGGCTGGCGCGCGATTTCGCCGCCTGGCAGATCGACGCGGCGCGCCGCCTCGCCGAGGCGTTCATGGAGTTCGCGCAGGAGGAGGGGCGGCTGCTCGCGCCGCGCGCCGGCTACGCGGCGTTCGCCGCCGAGGTGGCGCAGCTGCGCGACGCGCTGGAGCGCCTGGAAAAACGCATCGGGCGCCTCTCATGAGGCGGCTCGCGCGCATACTCTGGGTCGCACTGCGCTTTCGCCTGTATCGCTTCTGGCCGCGCCTGGCGCGCGGCGGGGACGCGGACCGCGCCGTGCGCCTGCGCCGCGCGCTGGAGACGCTCGGCCCGATCTTCGTGAAGTTCGGCCAGGTGCTGTCCACGCGCCGCGACCTCCTGCCGCTCGACATCGCCGACGAGCTGGCGAAGCTGCAGGACCGCGTGCCGCCGTTCGACCCGGCGCGGGCGCGCGCCGAGATCGAGCGCGGCATCGGCCAGCCGATCGACGCGGTGTTCGCCCGCTTCGAGCGCGAGGCGGTGGCGAGCGCCTCCATCGCGCAGGTGCACCTGGCGATGCTGCACGACGGCCGCGAGGTGGCCGTGAAAGTGCTGCGTCCGGGCATCGAGCGCGCCATCGCGCGCGATGTGGCTCTGCTCGAGACCGCAGCGCGACTCATGGAGCTGCTGTGGGTCGATGGCCGGCGCCTGAAGCCACGCCGGGTAGTCGCCGAATTCGCGCGCCATCTCGAAGAGGAGCTCGACCTGCTGCGCGAGGCGGCCAGCGCCAGCCAGCTGCGGCGCAATTTCGAGGGCTCGCCTCTGCTCGCGGTGCCGCGAGTGCACTGGGACTGGTGCAGCCAGCGCGTGATGGTGATGGAGCGCATGCACGGCACGCCGGTGTCGCAGGTCGAGCGCCTGCGCGAGAAGGGCGTCGACATCCCGCGCCTGGCGCGCGCCGGCGTGGAGATCTTCTTTACCCAGGTGTTCCGCGACGGCTTCTTTCACGCCGACATGCATCCCGGCAACATCTTCGTCTCCGACGAGGGCAAGTACGTCGCGCTCGATTTCGGCATCATGGGCACGCTTACCGAGACCGACAAGAACTACCTGGCGCAGAACTTCCTCGCCTTCTTCAACCGCGACTACCGGCGCGTGGCGCAGGCGCACCTCGACGCCGGCTGGGTGCCCGCGGGCACGCGCATCGACGACTTCGAGGGGGCGATCCGCGCGGTGTGCGAGCCGATCTTCGCGCGGCCGCTCAAGGAGATCTATTTCGGCAAGCTGCTCCTGCGGCTCTTCCAGACCTCGCGCCGCTTCAACGTCGAGATCCAGCCGCAGCTCGTGCTGCTGCAAAAGACGCTGCTCAACATCGAGGGCCTGGGGCGCGCGCTCGATCCGGATCTGGACCTGTGGCAGACGGCGAAGCCGTTTCTCGAGCGCTGGATGAGCGAGCAGATCGGCTGGCGCGGCTTCGCGCGCGCGCTGCGCCAGGAGGCGCCGACCTGGGCGGCGACGCTGCCGCAGCTGCCGCGCCTGGCGCACCGGCTGCTGGCCGAGGACCGGCTCGGTGCGCTGGAGCACGCCCTGGCGCGGCTCGCCGAGCAGAACGCGCGCCGCAATCGCCTGCTCGCGGCGATCGCGGCGCTGCTTGCCGCAGCGCTGATCTTCATTATCATGGCGGCGCCATGCTGATCGCGTTCGTCGCGCTGTACCTCGCCGCCTCGATCGCCATCGGCCTGTGGGCCGCGCGCCGCGTGCACAACTCGCGCGACTACGTCATCGCCGGCCGCAGCCTGCCGCTGTACATGAGCTTCGCGCTCGTCTTCGCCACCTGGTTCGGTGCCGAGACGGTGCTCGGGGTCTCGGCGACGTTCCTCAAGGACGGCATGGGCGGCATCGTCGCCGACCCGTTCGGCTTTTCCTTCTGCCTGGTGCTGATCGCGCTGTTCTTCGCGCGCGCGTTCTACCGCCTGAACCTGCTCACCATCGGCGATTTCTACCGCAAGCGCTACAACAAGCCGGTCGAGGTCGCCACCAGCGTGTGCATCACGCTGTCGTACCTGGGCTGGACCTCGGCGCAATTCACCGCGCTCGGGTTCGTGTTCCACGCGCTCTCGGGCGGCGCGATTCCCCTGCACTGGGGCATCGCCCTCGGCGCCGGGGCAGTCCTCATCTACACGCTGTTCGGCGGCATGTTCTCGATCGCCTATACGGACCTCTTCCAGACCACCATCATCATCGTCGGCCTGCTCTACCTCGCCGTCCTGATGGGCGGCATGGCGGGCGGGCCCGGCGTGGTGCTCGCGCACGCGGCGCAGGCCGACAAGTTCCAGTTCTGGCCCAAGCCCGAGCTGCGCGAGGTGCTCGCCTTTGTCGCCGCCTTCCTCACTGCCGCGCTCGGCTCGATCCCCCAGCAGGACGTGTTCCAGCGCGTCACCGCCGCCAAGGACGCCGACACCGCGGTGCGCGGCACGCTCCTGGGCGGCCTGGTCTACTTCTTCATGGCATTCGTGCCGATCTACCTCGCCTACTCGGCACTGCTCATCGACCCGCAGATGGTGGCGCCGCTCATCGCCGGCGACGCGAACGAGAACCAGCTCATCCTGCCCAATCTGATCCTCGGCCATACGCCGGTCTTCGCCCAGGTCATGTTCTTCGGCGCGCTCCTTTCGGCGATCATGTCCTCGGCCTCGGGCGCCCTGCTCGCGCCGACGTCGCTCTTTACCGAGAACGTGCTGCGCCCATTCCTGCCGAACATGAGCGACCGGCAGTTCCTGCTGACGCTGCGCCTCGTGCTGGTGATTTTCGCGCTTGCCGTGCTCGTGTTCGCGCTGGAGAGCGACGCGAGCATCTACCAGATGGTGCAGAACGCCTACAAGGTGACGCTGGTCTCGGCGTTCGCGCCGCTCGTGCTGGGCCTGTTCTGGAAGCGCGCCACCACCGCCGGGGCGCTGCTCTCGGTGGTGCTCGGCCTGGCGACGTGGCTGCTGCTGGAGCTGGTGGCGCCGGAAGCCCTGGTGCCGCCGCAGCTCGTCGGCCTCGCATTCTCGTTCCTTGGCATGGTGGCGGGCAGCCTCGCCACGCGGCCGGCGCATGCGCCGGCGCACCACGGCTAGCGCGTGCGCGGCTCGCCGCTCGCGCGCCTCCTCCTCGCCGTCTACGCGCTGCTCGTTGCCTACGCGTCGCTGTACCCGTTCTCGGGTTGGCGCGACCATGGGCTGTCGCCGCTGGAATTCCTCACCGCACCCTGGCCACGCTACGTCGTCACCTTCGACGTCGCCGCCGACCTCCTGGGCTATGCGGTGCTCGGCCTGCTCGTTGCCTTCGCGCTGTCGCCGCGGCTGAAGACCGCGCAGGTCGCCGTCGCGGCGTCGCTGGCGGGAGCGGCCTTGTCGATCGCGCTCGAGGCGACGCAGACCTACCTGCCCTCGCGTGTGCCGTCCAACGTGGATGTGCTGTGCAACATCGCGGGCGCGATGGCGGGCGCGGCCCTCGGGCGCCTGTTCGCGCCGTGGACGCCGGCGTTCGCCGGCTGGCGCGCGCGGCTCTTCCTGCCCGGCGTGCAGGGAGACGTCGGCCTCGCGCTCCTCGGCCTGTGGGTGTTCATGCAGCTCAATCCGGCGACGCTGCTCTTTGGCGCCGGCGACCTGCGCAACCTGCTTACCGGCCCGGCCGGACCGGCGCGCGCGCCCGAATTCTTCGTCGCCATCGAGGCCGTGACCGCCGCGGCCAACCTCGCCGCCGCGGCGCTGCTCGCCTCGGCGGTGGCGGCGCCGCGCGCACCGGTGCGCCGCCTCGTGCTGCTGCTCCTCGTTTCGGCGCTGGTGGTGAAGACGCTCGCTTTCACCATCATCCTGCGCGCCCAGCACAGCTTCGCCTGGCTCACGCCCGGCGCGCTGCAGGGACTGGCCGCAGGACTCGCGGTGGCGCTGATCGCCGTGTCGCTGCCGCGCGTGGCGCGCCTCGCCGCCGCCGCGGTGCTGTTCATGGCGGCGACGGTGCTGGTCAATCTTGCGCCCCCCAATCCGTACCTGACGGAGATTCTCAAGCTCTGGCAGCAGGGGCATTTCCTGAACTTCAACGGCCTTACGCGGCTGGTGACGCTGCTGTGGCCCTTCGCCGCCATCGGCTATCTCACCGTGCTCGCCGCGCGCCGGCGCGACGAAGCGCTGCTGTAGAATTCGCGCCCCATGTCCTACTACGAGCGTCACGTGTTCTTCTGCTGCAACCAGCGCGATGCGTCCGACGCGCGCGGCTGCTGCAATGGCAAGGGCGCCTCGGCGCTGCGCGACTATGCCAAGGACCGCGTGAAGGCGCTCGGCATGGCGGGCGAAGGCAAAGTGCGCATCAACCAGGCCGGCTGCCTCGATCGCTGCGCGGAGGGTCCCTGCGCCGTCGTGTACCCGGACGCGGTCTGGTACACCTACGTGGACCGCGGCGACATCGACGAGATCATCGAGGAGCACCTGCGGCACGGCCGCATCGTCGAGCGCCTGAGGATCTGATGCGCGCGGTGACGCGGCGCGAGACGGTGCGCGGGCCCGCCGGCGACATCGAGTGCGCGGTGGACGAGCCGCGAGCCGCGGCGCGCGGCATCGCCCTGGTCGCGCATCCGCACCCGCTCTTCGGCGGCACGCGGGACAACAAGGTGGTGCAGACGCTGGCGCGGGCGCTTGTCGAGCTCGGCTACGCCGCCTGGCGGCCGAACTTCCGCGGCGTGGGCGCGAGTGAAGGCGCCTACGACGAGGGGCGCGGCGAGGTCGACGATCTCGCCGCGGTGCTCGAGCATCTGCAGGCAGACCATCCGGTGCTCGCGGGGTTCTCATTCGGCGCGGCAATGCAGGCGCAGCTCGCGGCGCGCGTCGCCGCGCACCGCCTGGTGCTGGTCGGCCTCGCGGTGAACCACTTCGCGGCGCCGGCGGTGCCCGCGGGCACGCTGCTCATCCACGGCGAGAACGATGAAACGGTGCCGATCGCCGCGGTGCGCGCCTGGGCGGCGCCGCAGCGGCTGCCGGTGATCGTGGTGCCGGGGGCGGATCACTTTTTCCACCGCAAGCTCCCCGATCTCAGGGCGGCGGTGACGGGCAACTGGACGTGAGGCGCGCATGCTCTGGCTGAAGTCCCTGCACATCGTGTTCATGGTGACCTGGTTCGCGGGGCTGTTCTACCTGCCGCGGCTCTTCGTCTACCACGCGCTCGCCGAGGATGCGGTTTCGAGGGCGCGCTTCCAGGTGATGGAGCGCAAGCTCTTCTGGGGCATCATGACCCCGGGCGCGCTGCTCACCGTGATCTTCGGCCTGTGGCTGTGGCTCGGCTGGGGATTCTCGGGCGCGTGGCTGCACGCCAAGCTCGCGCTGGTGGCGCTGCTCGTCGCCTACCACGTCTGGTGCGGCAAGCTGCTGCTGGATTTCCGCGCGCAACGCAACCGCAAGTCGCACCTGTGGTTCCGCTGGTTCAACGAGTTCCCGGTACTGGTGCTTTTCGCCATCGTCTTCCTTGTCGTCTTCAAGCCGTCCTGAAGCCTTCTTCGCGCCTTGTCCCCGGGGGCTGGAGGCGCCGCTCGCGGAGGAGTTGAAGTCCTTCGGCGCGCTCGCGCCGGCGCCCACCGCCGGCGGCGTGGGCTTCAGCGGCAACTGGGAAACCTGCTACCGGGCGAACCTGTGGTCGCGGATCGCCTCGCGCGTGCTGTGGCGGGTGGGCGAGTTCGAATACGCCTCGGAGGACGACGTCTACGCGGCGGCGCGCGCGGTGAACTGGTTCGACCTGTTCGACGTGAACCGCACGCTGCGCGTGTACGTCACGGCGCAGAAGAGCCCGCTGAAGAGCCTCGAATTCGCGACGCTGCGCGTCAAGGACGCGGTGTGCGATCGCTTTCGCGACGACGTGGGCAGACGACCCGACGTGGATCGTGCCGATCCGGACGTGCGCGTGCACGTGTTTCTCGAGCAAGAGCGCGGCGTGCTGTATCTCGACACCTCGGGCGAGGGCCTGTTCAAGCGCGGCTGGCGCATGCAGACGGTGGAAGCGCCGCTGCGCGAGAACCTGGCGGCCGGCATCGTCATGCTGACCGGGTGGAAATTCGAGCAGCCGCTGCTGGATCCCATGTGCGGCGGAGCGACGCTGCTGGTGGAGGCGGCGGCCATGGCGCGCGGGCGCGCACCGGGGATGAAGCGTTCGTTCGGCTTCGAGAAGCTGGATACCTTCAACGCCACGCTCTGGCGATCGCTGCGCGACGAGGCGGCGCAGCCGGCGAAGCGGGCGCCGAAGCTGGCGCTCTACGGCAGCGATGCCGAGGCGACGGCGCTCACCGCGGCGCGCCGCAACCTGGGGGCGGCCGGGGTGGAGCGCTGGGTGACGCTGGAGGCGAGCGACGTGCTCTCGCGGCGGGCGCCGGCGGCATCGGGCGTGATGATCGCCAATCCGCCCTATGGAGAGCGGATCGGCGAAGCCGAGGAACTGGCGCGCTTCTACCCGAAGCTGGGCGATGCGCTGAAGAAGAACTTCGCCGGCTGGAACTGCTTCTTCTTCACCGCCGACCGGCGGATGGAAAAGCTGATCCGGCTGCAGACTTCACGGCGCACGCCGCTCTACAACGGCGCGCTCGAGTGCCGGCTGTACGAGTTCAGGATCGTGGCGGGGAGCCACCGGGAGTAGGGCGAACACCCTATTGGCGCTCCCATGACTCTACCGCCCCGCGCATGATGCGGAACAGGGGATGAGGTTCCGGCGAGTCCACCCTTCGCCACCTGCGATGGAGGGACGGACTCCGCGTCTTCAGCTTGCGCATCAAGTGATGCCACTCGTAGTGCAGCTGCCCTACTGTGCATTCAATCCGCGGGTTCCTTCGAACCGGCCCCACTTTGCGACGGTTGAAGGCGAACCCGCGTGACTCAGCCTCCGCAAGAACGAATCCGAGGTAGGCGTTGATCGCAGACCTCGGCGCCGCGTGTTCCTGGAACCGGATGAGCTGGGGGTGATGGCGATAGCCCGCCGTCTCGCCTTTGAGGACCGCACGAGCAAGAAGCGCTTCACGCCACAAGGCGACCAGGCCTTGGGGATCGAGATACTTCGGGTGGATCGTCCAGATGCGCATGCTGGCAGTCGCGTCCGCAGGGTGCGATCAGTAAAGCATGGCGAGCAATCGCTCCAGCGCCGCCCTGCGCGCCGGCGGCGTGGGCGCCAGCATGTTCTCGCGCTGCAGGATCTCCAGGAGCTTTCTCGGGGCGACATCCTTGTAGCCGACGATTTCGACGTGGCCGGCGTCGACCTCGATGTTGGTCATCCGGGGATACTTGTCGACCACGGGGTGGTATTGCTCGCCAAGAGTGAAGATGAAGTCGCTCTCGATGCAGCTGCCGTCGAGCGCCCGGCGCCGGCAGGTGCCGCGCTCGTCCGTAACCACCTTGAGGTAGCGCTGCACCGAGGGCAGCAGCGGACCCGGCAAGCGGATGAAATCGGAATGCTTCGTGATCTCGAACCAGTTGTCGCCGGTGATCATCCAGCACATGCCTGGCACCACGCCCAGGCTCAACCAGTGCACCGCGGTGAGTCCACAGGTGCTCGCCACCGCGATGCCGGATACCGGTGCCGACACGGTGGCCAGCCGCAAGTCCGGGTTGGAGCGCCACTGCGCGCTGCGCTCGGCCTCCAGCGCCTTGCGCGCCACCAGCCCGCCCATGCTGTGGCCTATGACGGCGATGCTGCTGCCGCGCAGATGGCCGGCGAGCTCATCGAGCGCGCCGATCAACTGGCGCGAGCTCACCATCAGGCTGTCGCGGTCGTCGTAGCTGAAGCACACCGCCTGCTGGCCGTGGAACGCATACAGCTGCGCGAGCGAGCGGAAATGCCCGGCCGAGCCGTTGCAGCCGTGCACCAGAACCGTGACCGGCTGGCTGGAATTGAGGTGAACCGTGCGCTCGGGCGAATCCGTGCACGGTCCCAGCCGCGGGACCTTCACTGCGATGTCCGGCGCCGGCAGGCGCCCGGGCTCGAGCGGCAGCGGATCGGGCACATGCGCGGGCGACAGTGCGCAGCCTGCCAACACAAGCGCAAGCCAGAGCGCGGTCAGGCTGCGCACAGCGCCGTCTCCTACGGGCCTTTCGGTTTGTCCGCCTGCTGCGTGCTCTGCGGACCCTCGGGCTTCTTGTAGTCGCCGATCACGCCTTTCAGCGGGCAGGCGGAGAACGCCGGGCACTTCTTGCAGCCGACGGCCAGGGCAACGGGGCAAAGGGTCATGTCAGTCCTCCTTCGATACTAGCGGCCGCGCGGACCGCGCACCGCCGGGTTGAGGCGCTCGATGTCGGCGCGTACCTGCGCCTGGCTGCGCTCGTAGACGATCTCGCGTCCCATGGCGTTGCCGGCGTAGGCCAGGCCGTTCCGCGTCGGGGTGAGCGAGCAGCGCACGTTGTGCACGCCCTCGCCGAGAACGACGGTGATCACCTCGGCGCGCTTGCTGAACACCACCACGTCCAGGGTCTGGCCGGTGGCGGTGATGCGGACCTTGATTTTCTCGTCGTGCATGCCGGTCGATACTCTACAGCGTTGCACGGAAGCGCAGGTAGTCCAATGCCGTGCGCTCCGGTTGTTCCAGCATCGGCACGTGCCCCACGCCCGGCATCATGATCACCTCGGACCTGACGAGCAGCATCTGCAGCACGCCGGCGCTGCCCGGATGCAGCACCCGGTCCTGCTGGCCCCAGACGATGAGCGCGGGCACGGCGAGGCCGCGGATGCGCTCTTCCACCGAGTCCGCGGCGAGCTGCTTGAAGATGCGCTCTTCGAGCGCATAGTTCCGGATGCGCTCCTGCGCGAGGACGTCGAGGAACGGCCGCGGGATCATGAGCGGTTTCGCCGTCACCAGGGCGAGCAGTGCCGCGAAGTCGTCCTCGTCCTGCACCAGCAGCAGGTTCTCGCCCGTCTCCGACATTTTCCTGCGCAGCTCGCTGGGCGGCGCGCTCCACACGCCGGCGGCGTTGAGGAGCCACAGGCTCTGCACGTCCTTCGGGTACAGGGCGGCGTACGTCAGCGCGACGTGCCCACCCATGGAGTTGCCGCCCAGATGCAGCTGCGATGCGCCCAGCGCGCGCGCGAAGGCGTGCAGGCGCTCGGCCTGCGCGCGCGGCCCGTAATCGGCCTGCGGCGGCTTCGAGGACTCGCCGAAACCGGCGTGATCGGGAACGATGACGCGGTAGTGCGGCGTGAGGTACTTGGCGATGCGCGTGAAGTTGTCCTTGTTGGCGCCGAAGCCGTGCAGCAGAAGGAGCGGCGCGCCGCGGCCGCCTTCGAGGTACACGTAGCGCAAGCCGCCCGTCAGCGTGATTTCCTTGCGCTCGAGGCCGGCGACGCGCCGCTCGTAGGCGAGCGCGCCGCGCACCAGGCGCTCGGGCGCCGTAACGTAGAGGTAGGTGCCGACGGCAAGGGCGGTGAGCCCGATCGCGCCGAGCGCGACCAGCCACCACTTGAGCGCGCGCATCAGCCGAAGTGGCCGATGCCCCGCGCCATCAGGGCGGCGCAGAGCAGGATCAGCACGATGCCCGCGAGCTCCAGATGCATCAGGCCCCGCAGCCGCCGCCGACGCGCGTCGCTCAGTACCGGGATCTGACCCTGCTTGAGGCTGTTGCGCCAGGACAGGAATTCGAGCGTCGGCGGAATGGAGGCCAGGCCCACGACGAGGAACAGCACCAGCTTGGCGAGAAAGGGCCAGCTGTAAAAGTAGTAGCCGGGCCCCTTCTCGAGGTAGAACACGCGCGTCAGCCCGGCGAGCAGGACGACCCCGGAGGACAAGCCGAACACCATGTCGGCGAGCTGCAGGCGCCGGGCGTTGCGCAAGTTGAGCTCGCCCCCGATCAGCGCGAACTCGATCGCCAGCGTGGCGACAAGGGTAAACGCGGCGACGTGGTGCACGAAGGCGAGGAGGGCGTTCACGGCGTGGCTACTTCCGCGGCCCGCCGACGAGCAGCAGCACGACGCCCACGGCGATCGCGCCCACGCCCGCCCACACCGGGACGTTGACGCGCTCCTTCGCCTTCACCGACAGCTGCACCGGGCCGAGCTTCACGTCGCGGCGCTCTTTGGTATACGTGAAGCCGCCGTACACCAGGCCCAGGGTGCCGGCGACGATCAGGGCGATGCCGAGGATCTTCTTCATGGCGCCCATTATTCCATCCCGGGGGGCGCGGCGCGCGGCCGGAAGCGCGGCCAGGCGCGCAGCCAGATGCGCTCGGCGATATAGATGAGCGCCGCACCGGCCATGCCGACGGCGAGCGCGGCGAGCAGCAGCCCCTGGCTCTGGCGCGCGTAGGCGAGCGCGGCCAGGGCCACGCAGCCGGCGACGGCGCCGAGCACGAGCAGCGTCTCCGCGCGGTGCACGTTCATGTGCAGCCGCCCGAGGCAGTGGGGGCAGTCGAGGTCCATGCGCGCGATGAGCGAGCGGGCCGGCTTGCTCGCGGCGAGATCGCGGTTGCAGAGCGGGCAGCGGTAGTCCATCCGCGGCCTAGGCGTCCGTCAGGTCGCGCGCCGCAAAGTGGCGCCGGCATCGGGCGCAATGGTAGCGCCGACGCTCGAGCAGCGCGGCGCCGCTCGCGCGCTGGCGCGGCCGCAGGAAGATCCAGGCGACGAAGGCAGCGAGGGCGAGCGCTGCGTACAGCTCGCGCGTCTCGGCGCCGGCCCACAGGAACGCGAGGAACAGCGCCAGCGCGGCCCAGCGCAGCATGTCGACCAGGATGTAGCGCGCTGCGCTGGACGAGGCATCGGCAGGGTCTTCGTAGCGCAGCAGGAATCCGCACTTCGGGCAGAGCCTGGCGTCCCGCATGCGGCCAAGCTACGCCTGCGCCGTGGCGCCGGCAACAGCCCGCGCGCGCCTAGACGATGTCCAGGTGCTCGATGCCCTTGGACAGATCCTTGTCCTTGGCTTCCTTGCCGTGCAGCTTGATGGCGAGGCGCACTTCGTTGGTCGAGTCGGCGAACCGGAGCGCGTCCTCGTAGGCGATGCGCCCCTGCTCGTAGAGATCGAACAGGGACTGGTCGAAGGTCTGCATGCCCAACTCCTTCGACTTCTTCATGATCTCCTTGATCTCGTGCACCTCGCCCTTGAAGATCAGGTCGCTGATCAGCGGCGAATTGAGCATCACCTCGACCGCGGCGGCGCGCCCACGCCCCTCCTTCACCGGGATCAGGCGCTGCGAGATCACCGCCTTGAGGTTCAGCGACAGGTCCATGAGCAGCTGCTGGCGGCGCTCTTCGGGGAAGAAGTTGATGATCCGGTCCATCGCCTGGTTGGAGTTGTTGGCGTGCAGCGTCCCGAGGCACAGGTGGCCGGTCTCGGAGAAGGCGATGGCGTGCTCCATCACTTCACGCTCGCGGATCTCGCCGATCAGGATCACGTCGGGCGCCTGGCGCAGGGTGTTCTTCAGCGCCGCTTCCCACGAATCGGTGTCCACCCCCACCTCGCGCTGCGTGATGATGCAGTTCTTGTGCGGGTGCACGTACTCCACCGGGTCCTCGATGGTGATGATGTGGCCGTGCGAGTTCTCGTTGCGGTAGCCGATCATCGCCGCGAGCGACGTCGATTTCCCGGAGCCGGTGCCGCCGACGAAGATCACCAGCCCGCGCTTGGTCATCGCCACGTCCTTCAGCACCGGCGGCAGCTTCAGGTCCTCGAAGTTCGGGATCGTGGTGGTGATGACGCGCAGCACCATGCCGATATAGCCCTGCTGCACGAA
>JAOUGZ010000388.1 GCA_029865405.1 Betaproteobacteria bacterium | reverse complement strand
TTCACCGGGAAAGTGGCGTGCGCACGCCCGCCCGGATGCGTGACGTGATACTGGCACCCGCCCATGGAGCGCGCCATCCAGGTGTCGACCAGATCGAACACCAGCGGCGAATGCACGCCGATGGTGGGATGCAGCGCCGAGGGTGCCTGCCAGGCGCGGTAGCGCACGCCGCCGACGTACTCGCCGATGCTGCCGGTCGGCGCGAGCGGCACGCGGCGGCCGTTGCAGGTGAGCACCATGCGATCGCCGACGATGCCGGTGGCAAGCACCTGCAGCCGCTCGACCGAGGCATCGACGTAGCGCACGGTGCCGCCGGGCGCGCCTTCTTCGCCCATCACGTGCCAGGGCTCCAGCGCGGCGCGCAGCTCGACCTGGGTGCCGCGCGCAGCGAAATCGCCGTAGCGCGGAAACCTGAACTCGAAATGCGGCGCGAACCAGGACGCTTCCAGCGGATAGCCGAAATCCTTCATCTCCGCGATCACGTCCTGGAAGTCCTGCCACACGAACCAGGGCAGCATGAAGCGGTCGTGCAGCTCGGTGCCCCAGCGCTTCAAGCGCCCCGGCAGGTAGGGTTTGCGCCAGAAGCGCGCCACCAGCGCGCGCAGGAGGAGCTGCTGCGTGAGCGACATGCGCGCGTGCGGCGGCATCTCGAAGGCGCGCATCTCGAGCAGACCCAGCCGGCCGGTGGGCCCGTCGGGCGAGTAGAGCTTGTCGATGCAGAATTCCGAGCGGTGCGTGTTGCCCGAGGCGTCGATGAGCAGGTTGCGGAACAGGCGGTCCACCAGCCATGGCGGGCAGGCGGTGGTGCTCAGCTTCATCTGCCGCTCGAGCTCGCGGAACGCGATTTCGATCTCGTAGACCGAATCGTTGCGCGCCTCGTCGATGCGCGGCGCCTGGCTGGTCGGGCCGACGAACAGGCCCGAGAAGAGGTACGACAGCGACGGATGGTTGTGCCAGTAGGCGATGAGGCTCGCCAGCAGGTCGGGCCGCCGCAGGAACGGCGAATCGGCGGCGCTCGCTCCGCCGAGCACGAAATGGTTGCCGCCGCCGGTGCCCGTATGGCGCCCGTCGAGCATGAACTTCTCGGTAGTGAGGCGCGTCAGGTGCGCCTGCTCGTACAGGTGCGTGGTGTGCTCCACCAGCTCGTCCCAGCTCTTCGCCGGATGGATGTTCACTTCCAGGACGCCGGGATCCGGCGTGATGCGCAGCGCCTCGAGGCGCGGATCCTTCGGCGGCTCGTAGCCCTCGAGCACCACCGGGCACTTCAGCTCGGCCGCCGTCGCCTCCACCGCGGCGCACAGCTCGAGGTAATCCTCGAGCGACTGCGCCGGGGGCATGAACACGTAGAGCACGCCGTGGCGCGGCTCGGCGCACAGCGCCATGCGCGTGATCCAGGCGGCAGACTCGAAAGCGCCGGGCCGGCGCTCGGGTGCGGCGCCTGGCGGTGCGCCGGGCGCCGGCAGGTGCGGCGACAGCGCGACGACGCGCGGCAGCGGGGCGACCTGCTGCATCGGGTCGGGCGCGTGGAGGGTGGGCAGATCGGCCTTCGCCGCCCAGGGCTGCGCATCGAGCGGCAGGCGCAAGCCCATGGGCGAATCCCCGGGCACGAGGTAGCAGCGCTCGGCGCGCAGGAACCACGACCCGGTCTGCCAGCGCGCGCTTTTCGCGTCGCGCTGCAGCGGCAGGACGTAGCCCACCACCTTGTCCAGGCCCTGCGAGAAGACCTTGCGCAGCCGCTCGCGCTCGAGCGGATCGTCGAGCCGCGCATCGAGCGGATCGACGTTCGATGGCAGCTTGCGCTCGCGCCACAGGTAGTACCAGGTGTCCTCGTAGCCTGGAAACACGTTCTTCGCGTCGAGGCCGAGCTTTGCGGCGAGCGCCGCGAGGAAGCGCGCCGCCGTCTCGGGCGTCGCGCCGTAGTCCGTCGTCTCGTCGGCGAACAGCGCCGCATCGTTCCATACCGGTTCGCCGTCCTTCCGCCAGTAGCAGCCGAGCGACCAGCGCGGCAGCTGCTCGCCCGGGTACCACTTGCCCTGGCCGTAGTGCAGCAGCCCCTGTGCGGCGTAGCGGGACTTCAGCTTGCCCAGGAGCGCCGCCCCCAGGCCGCGTTTCATCGGTCCCAGCGCCGCGACGCTCCATTCGGCGCCGTCCCGGTCGTCCACGGAGACGAAGGTCGGCTCGCCGCCCATGGTGAGGCGCACGTCGTTGGCGACGAGGTCGGCATCGATGCGCCGGCCGAGCGCGTCGATGGCGCGCCACTGCGCCTCGGCGTAGGGCTTGGTGACGCGCGGCGCTTCCCACACGCGCGTTACCTTCATGTGGTGCGAGAATTCGGCTTCGCACTTTTCCGTGGTGCCGGTGACGGGCGCCGCGCTGCCCGGCTCCGGCGAGCAGGCGAGCGGGATGTGGCCTTCGCCTGCGAACAGGCCCGAGGTCGGATCCAGGCCGATCCAGCCCGCGCCCGGCAGGTACACCTCGCACCAGGCGTGCAGGTCGGTGAAATCCGCTTCCGGGCCGGAGGGACCGTCGAGCGATTTCACGTCGGCGGTGAGCTGGATCAGGTAGCCCGAGACGAAGCGCGCGGCGAGGCCCAGGTGGCGCAGGATCTGCACCAGCAGCCAGCCCGAGTCGCGGCACGAGCCGCTCGCGTTCTGCAGCGTCTGCTCCGGCGTCTGCACGCCGGGCTCCATGCGGATCAGGTAGCGGATGTCCTTCGCCAGCTGGGCGTTCAGGGCGACGAGGAAGTCCACCGACGGGCGCGGCGCGCGCGGGATCTCGGCGAGGTAGGCCTTGAACAACGGCGTCGCCGGCGCCTTCACGAGGTAGGGCGCCAGTTCGTGCCGCTGCGTTTCGTCGTAGGCGAACGGGATCTTTTCCGCCCCCGGCTCAAGAAAGAAATCGAACGGGTTGATGACCGACATCTCGGCCACCAGGTCCACTTCCACCCGCAGCTCGCGCGTCTTCTCGGGGAACATGAGGCGCGCGAGCCAGTTCGCCTGCGGGTCCTGCTGCCAGTTGAGGAAGTGCTTCGCGGGGGTGACCTTGAGCGAGTAGGCGTGCACGGGCGTGCGCGCGTGCGGCGCCGGGCGCAGGCGCACCACGTGCGGCGACAGCGCCACCAGCCGGTCGTAGCGGTAGTGCGTGACGTGGTTCAGCGCGACGTGGATCGACATGTTTACTGGGTGATCTGCGCGAGCGCGCGCATGGTTTCGGCGCCGCCGCCCGTGCGCACGCCGCGGATCGGGCAGGCGTCGTTGTAATCGGCGCCGAAGGCGACCTTGATGTGCCCTTCGCCGACGATCGAATCGTTGGCGATGTCGAAGCTGCGCCAGCGGTCCACCACCCAGGCTTCGGCCCAGGCGTGCGGCGCGGCGTAATTCGTGCCGCCCGACGCGCAGATATATCCCGAAACGAACCGCGCCGGCACGCCGAGCAGGCGGCAGCCGCCGATGAACCGGTGCACCACGGCGGCGGCATCGGCGCCGGGCAGGTCGCTTTTCGCCGCCGCCGCCAGCTCGCGCAGCCCGGACAGCGTGCCAGCGCGGCGGCGAAAGCGCTCGGCAAACTCGGCGAGCTTGTCGTCGGCGCGCGTGAGCGCGGTGACGCGCAGAAAGAGCAGCGGCGACAGCGGCGTGCCGGTGAAGTCGGAGGGCTCGTCGACCGAGCGCGAGGTTTCCACCACGCCGGCGGCGCGGATCACGATCTCCGTGACCGGCTTGTCCAGCGTCAGCACGTGCAGCACGTTGCCGTAACCGTCGTGCGTGCCGACGGGCTGGCCCGGGGTCTCCTGGCGCCAG
>JAOUGZ010000022.1 GCA_029865405.1 Betaproteobacteria bacterium | reverse complement strand
TGATCGCCGCCGTCAGCGTCGTCTTGCCGTGATCCACGTGACCAATCGTCCCCACGTTCACGTGAGGCTTCGTACGCTCGAATTTGCCTTTTGCCATGATGCGAATCCCCGAGTCTGGTGGTTACTTGCTTCGTGCCGTGATCACCGCCTCGGCGACGCTCTTCGGCGCCTCGGCATAGTGCTTGAATTCCATGGTGTAGGTGGCGCGGCCCTGGGTCGCCGAGCGCAGCGCGGTCGAATAGCCGAACATCTCGCCCAGCGGCACTTCCGCCTTGATCACCTTGACGCCGATGACGTCCTCCATGCCCTGGATCACGCCGCGGCGCGACGACAGGTCGCCGACCACGTTGCCCATGAAGTCCGGCGGGGTCTCGACCTCGACCGCCATGACCGGCTCGAGCAGCACCGGCTGTGCGGCGCGCATGCCGTCCTTGAAGGCGAAAATCGCGGCCATCTTAAACGCGTTTTCGTTCGAATCGACATCGTGGTACGAGCCGTCGAACAGCGTCGCCTTCACGTCGACGACCGGGTAGCCGGCGAGCACGCCGTCGAGCAGCGCCTCGTCCACGCCCTTCTTCACCGCCGGGATGAATTCGCGCGGCACGCGGCCGCCCTTGATGCCGTCCACGAACTCGTAGCCCTTGCCCGCGGGCTGCGGCTCGAGCTTCAGCCAGACGTGGCCGTACTGGCCGCGGCCGCCCGACTGCTTGATGAACTTGCCCTCGGAATCGAGCGACTTCTTGAAGGTCTCGCGGTAGGCCACTTGCGGCTTGCCGACCGAGGCCTCGACGCCGAACTCGCGCTTCATGCGATCGACGATGATCTCCAGGTGCAGTTCGCCCATGCCGGAAATGATCGTCTGGCCGGACTCCTCGTCGGTATGCACGCGGAACGACGGGTCCTCCTGCGCCAGGCGCCCGAGCGCCACGCCCATCTTTTCCTGGTCGACCTTGGTCTTCGGTTCGACGGCCTGCGAGATCACCGGATCCGGGAACTCCATGCGCTCCAGGACGATGATCTTCTTCGCGTCGCAGATCGTCTCGCCGGTGATCACGTCCTTCAGCCCGACCACGGCGGCGATGTCGCCAGCGCGCACTTCCTTGATTTCCTTGCGCTCGTTGGCGTGCATCTGCAGCAGGCGCCCGATGCGCTCCTTGCGGCCGCGCACCGACGTATAGACGGTATCGCCCGAGGCCAGCACGCCGGAGTACACGCGAATGAACGACAGCTGCCCGACGAACGGGTCGGTCATGATCTTGAACGCCAGCGCCGCGAACGGCTCTTCGTCCTCGGGCTTGCGCACGTCGGGCTCGCCGCTCTCGTTCGAGCCCTTCACCGGGGGAATGTCGACCGGCGACGGCAGGTAGTCGATCACGGCGTCCAGCATCGCCTGCACGCCCTTGTTCTTGAACGCCGAACCGCACAGCATCGGCACGATTTCGTTGTTGATGGTGCGCAGGCGCAGCCCGCGCTTGACCTCGTCGACCGAGAGCTGGCCCGACTCGAGGTACTTGTTCATCAGCTCCTCGTTGGCCTCGGCCGCTGCTTCGACCATCTTGTCGTGCCACTCCTTGGCTTCGGCGGCAAGCTCCGCCGGGATCGCCCTGCGCTCGAACTTCATCCCTTGCGTGGCGTCGTCCCAGTAGATCGCCTGCATCGTCACCAGGTCGACCACGCCGGCAAACTTCTCCTCGGCGCCGATCGGGATCTGGATCGGCACGGCGTTGCCCTTGAGCCGGTTGCGGATGTGCTCGTAGGACTTGAAGAACGTCGCGCCCACGCGGTCCATCTTGTTGATGAATGCCAGACGCGGCACGCGGTACTTGTTGGCCTGGCGCCAGACGGTCTCGGACTGCGGCTGCACGCCCGCCACCGCGTCGTACACCATGCAGGCGCCGTCCAGCACGCGCATCGAGCGCTCGACTTCGATGGTGAAATCGACGTGCCCCGGGGTATCGATGATGTTGATGTGGTGCTCGGGGTAGGACTGGTCCATGCCCTTCCAGAAGCACGTGGTGGCAGCCGACGTGATGGTGATGCCGCGCTCCTGCTCCTGCTCCATCCAGTCCATGATGGCGGCGCCGTCGTGCACCTCGCCGATCTTGTGCGACACGCCCGTGTAGAACAGGATGCGCTCGGTGGTCGTCGTCTTGCCGGCGTCGATATGCGCCGAGATGCCGATGTTCCGGTATCTTTCGATGGGTGTCTTGCGCGCCACGATACTCACCTGAATCCCGTCAGAACCTGTAGTGGGCAAACGCCTTGTTGGCGTCCGCCATGCGATGGACTTCCTCGCGCTTCTTCATGGCGCCGCCGCGGCCTTCCGCGGCTTCCTGCAGCTCGCCCGCCAGGCGCACGGTCATCGACTTCTCGCCGCGCTTCTGCGCCGCCTCGCGGATCCAGCGCATCGCCAGCGCCACGCGCCGCACCGGGCGCACTTCCACCGGCACCTGGTAGTTGGCGCCGCCGACGCGCCGGCTCTTTACTTCGACCACCGGCTTCACGTTCTGCACCGCCTGCGTGAACACCTCGACCGGATCCTTGCCCGACTTCGTCTTGATGACGTCGAAGGCGCGGTAGACGATCCCTTCCGCCACGGATTTCTTGCCGCGCGTCATCAGCACGTTGATGAACTTGGCGACATCCGGATGGTTGAATTTCGGATCCGGCAGGATCTCGCGCTTGGGGACCTCTCTGCGACGCGGCATGGGGGCTGTTCTCTCTCGTTCTTCTCTAGGCCGTCTTCGGCGCCTTGGCGCCGTACTTGGAGCGGCTCTGCTTGCGGTCCTTGACGCCCTGCGTGTCGAGCGAGCCGCGCACGATGTGATAGCGCACGCCCGGCAGGTCCTTCACGCGCCCGCCGCGAATCAGCACCACCGAGTGCTCCTGCAGGTTGTGGCCTTCGCCGCCGATATAGCCGATCACCTCGAAGCCGTTGGTCAGCCGCACTTTCGCGACCTTGCGCAGCGCGGAGTTCGGCTTCTTCGGCGTGGTGGTGTAGACGCGCGTGCACACACCCCGCTTCTGGGGCGAGCCCGCGAGCGCCGGCACCTTCGACTTCGGGCGCCGTGCGGCCCGGATACCACGCCGTAACTGATTGACTGTAGGCATTATTTTCAGACCCCAGAAACAAACCGGGCGGCCACGTCCAGCGAACCCGTAGCCGCCCAGGCGCTAAAAAAGAGGCCGGATTATAAGGAGGAAACCGGGTCAGCGCAAGGAAACGGACGGCGCGGAAACGAAATTGAACCGCGCGGCGACATCGCGCGACGCCACCGTCGGCAAGTCGCGCCAATCCGCGCCCAGGCGCGCCTCAAAAAAAAGAGCCAGATCGCGGTCATCGAGCAGGCCCAGGCCGCGCTCGCCGAGGATCAGCACCGAGCCTTCCTCGTCGACGAACGTGGCCGGTGCGCCCGTCGCCCGCATCATGGCATGCGCGGCGCGGCCGAGCGGTCGATCGGCGCAGGGCGCGCGATGCCGAAACCCTGCGCATAGCCCACCCGCGCCTCGCGCAGCTGCGCCAGAATTCCGGGTTCCTCCACGCATTCCGCGATCACCTCGACGCCAATGGTTTGCCCGACGCGCACCACCGCCTTCAGCTTGTGCCGCGCCACTTCGCTTCGCAGCAGCGCGCGCACGATGGAGCCGTCCACCTTCACGAAATCCGCGCGCAACGTCTGCAGCGCGATGAACGACACCGAGCGCTGGCCGAAGCCGTCGATCAGCACCTTGCAGCCGATCTGCTTCACGGCGTGCGAGAAGCGCGCCGCGACTTCGAGGCGCGACAGCGTGTCGTTTTCGTCCACTTCGAAGGTCAGCGCCTGCGGCGGCACGCGCATTGCCTGCAATTCGCCGGCGATGAACCCGGGGAACGCCGCATCCTCCAGCGCCTGCGCGGACACATTGAGGCTGATGCGCGGGATGGCGCCGGCGGGCGGGTCGGCGAGCCAGCGTACGACGTGACTCGCCACCCAGCGATCCAGCGCTCCCATCATCCCGAAATGCTCGAACACGGGCAGAAAATCCCCGGGCGGCAGCAGCAGTGCCTCCTCTTCGCGCAGGCGCACGAGCGCTTCGGCCATGGTGAAGGCACCCGGCGGGCGCAACGAAAGGATGGGCTGGCAGTAGAGCTGGAGGTCGTCGCGCGCGAGCGCGTGGCGCAGGCGCGCGGCGGGGTCGTCCCATCCCGCAAGCTCGCGGTTCATCTCCTCGAGGAACTTCTCCTCGCCGCTTGCCGCGGGCGACCTTGCAGTGCCATTCGTCATGCGCAAACCCCGGCGCTATCCTAGCCGCGCGCGCCGCACGGCCGAGCTAACATGGCGCGGTTTATCCTGGAGACCGATGCGATGCCCCGAGAGGATTTTGCCTGCACGCACCGCCTGCGTGTGCGCTGGGCCGAAGTGGACATGCAAAAGATCGTGTTCAACGGCCACTATCTCACCTACATCGACAGCGCCGTCGCCGAGTACTGGCGCGCGATCGGCCTGCCCTACCCCGAGGGCTACGTCGAGCGATTCGCGAGCGACCTGTTCCTGCGCAAGGCCACGGTGGAGTACCTGGGCTCCGCGGGCTATGACGACGAGCTCGACATCCTTTGCCGCGCATCGCGGCTCGGCCGCAGCAGCCTGACGTTCCTGTTCGAGATCTGGCGCGGCGCGTCCGATCTCCTGGTCACCGCCGAGCTGGTGTACGTGAATGCCGACCCGAAAGCGAAGGCTGCGGCCACGCTGCCCGAGGACGTGCGGCGGCGCGTGCGCGCGTTCGAGAAGACGGCGCCCGCGCAATGACGCTGTACTGGGAGGACTTCAAGGTCGGCGAGACCGTGGAAATGGGCCGCCACACCTTCACGGAAGAGGAGATCATCGCGTTCGCGCGCCAGTTCGACCCGCAGCCGTTTCACGTCGATCCGCAGGCGGCCGCGCGCTCGGCCTTCGGTGGCCTGATCGCGAGCGGCTGGCACACCTGCGCGATCTGCATGCGCCTGAACTGCGAGACCTACATCAACCGCGCGGTGAGCCTGGGCTCGCCGGGCTTGGACAACATCCGCTGGCTCAAGCCCGTCCGCCCGGGCGACACGATCACCTACCGGCGCACGGTGCTCGAGTCGCGCGCCTCGCAACGCCGGCCCAGCGTCGGCCTGCTGCGCTCGCGCACCGAGGCGCTCAACCAGGCAGGCGACCTCGTCATGTCGATGGAGGGCTGGGGCATGTTCGGACGGCGTCCGGCGCCATGAGCGCGAAGATCGAGCTGCAGCACCGCATCCACGTGCTCACGCGCAAGGAGGAGCTGGACGGCGTGCGCGTTTCGGGCAAAGTGGTCGTGGTGCTCGACATCCTGTTCGCCACGACCACCATGGTGGCGGCGCTCGCCGGCGGCGCCGCCGAAGTGCTGCCGGTGGCCGACGAGGCGGCCGCGCGCGCCGCCGGCGCGCGACACCCCGATGACCGCTACGTACTGGCGGGAGAGCTCTACGCCGAGACGCTGCCGGGTTTCGCGCACCCGGCGCCGATGGCGCTGCTCGCGCACGGCGTCACGGGCAAGACCCTGATCTACGCCACCACCAACGGCACCGTCGCGATGACCCTGGCGGCGGGCGCAAAGCGCGTGTACTGCGGCTCCCTGCTGAACGCCGGCGCGATCGTCGCCCACGTCGCCGCCGCGCATGCGCGCGACACCGTGCTCATCCTTTGCTCGGGCTCGGGCGGCAATTTCAATCTCGAGGATTTCTACGGCGCGGGGTGCCTGGTGGAGCACTTCGTGCGCCGGCTCGGACCCGGCGCGGATTTCTCCGACGCCGCGCGCACGTCGCTGGCGTTCTTTCGCAGTGCGCGCGCGCCCGCGGTGCTGCTCGAGTGCCGCGTCGGCCGCATGATGGCCGCGCGCGGACTGGCGCACGAGGTCGAGTTTGCCTGCCGCTTCGACGCCTTTCCGATCGTACCGGTGATGGAGGAAGGCCGCCTGCGATGCGCGTGAGCGCGCTCGCCATTTATCCGCTGAAAGGCGCGGCCGCGGTGCCGCTCGAGCGCCTCGAGCTCGACGTCATGGGGCCGCGCGGCGACCGCCGCTACTGTCTGGCGCGTCCCGGCGGGCGCGTGTTCACGCAGCGCGACGACCCGCGCCTGGCGCGGCTGCAGGCGCTGCCGGGCGGCGACGCACTGCTGCTTGAGCTCGACGGCGAGCGGCTGGAGGTCGGCGCCGGCGACTTCGCCGAGGCGGTGCAGCTGCGCGTCTGGTCGAGGGAGGCAGCGGCGCGTGTCGCGCGCGCCGCCGTGAACGCGACGTTGACACGCTGGTTCTCCACGCCGCTGCAGCTCGGGCGGCTCGAGCGACCGGTCGAGCGCCAGGGCGCCAAGCTCGCACTGGGGGACGCGGCTGCCCTGCTGCTGACCAATGCCGCGTCGCTCGACGCGATCAACGCGGTCCTGGGTGCGCCAGTGCCCATGGCGCGCTTCCGGCCGAACATCGCCCTCGACGAAGCCCCCGCATTCGACGAAGACAACTGGCAGCGCCTGCGCGTCGGCGCCGCGATCCTCGCGCCGGTGCATGCCTGCGGCCGCTGCGAAGTGACGACCATCGACCAGACGCTCGGCGCCATTAGCGGCGACGAGCCGCTGCGCACGCTCTCGCGTTTGCGGCTGCGCGACGGCGAGCCGGTGTTCGGGGTGCGCTATGCAGTCGAGCGGCCGGGCGAGATCCGCGTCGGCGACCGGGCGCTCGCTGCGCCCTAGTCAGTGGTAGCGCTCGTAGCTCGCGTAGCCGATCACCACGCGCGCGATGCCGTAGGCGACCCAGTTCAGCGCGCGGCGCCACAGCGGCCGGCGCCGCCACGCCAGAGACGGCAGCGGACGCGCGCCGCTGCGCATCGCATCCTGCAGGCTGGCGCGCAGCTCGGCCGCGAACCCCGCATCGTCCACGAAGACGTTGGCCTCGCGCGCGAGAAGCAGGCTGAAGGGATCGATGTTGGAGGAACCCACGCACGCCTGGCGGCTATCGAACACCGCGACCTTGGCGTGCAGAAAGCTGTAGTGGTACTCCTCGATGCGAATGCCCGCATCGAGCAGCGTGCCGAATAGTGCGCGCGACGCGTAGTGCGGCACGAGGTACTCGACCAGTCCCTGCACCAGCAGCACGACCCGCACGCCGCGTTGCGCTGCAGCCGCGAGCGCCTGCCGGAACCGGCGCCCTGGGAAGAAGTACGCGTTGGCGATGAGAATTTCCTCGCGCGCGCCTTCGATCAGCTCGAGGTAGGCGTCTTCGATGTCGCGCCGATGGCGCAGGCTGTCTCGCACCACCAGCGCGGCGCGCTGGCCCGGTGCGAGCGGCACGGGTGCCTGAGGCGCCGGCGGCAGCGGCTGCGTGTGCCGAGCGGTCAGCGCCACGAGCCGCCACAGGCGCGCCGCCTCGGCGCGCACCGCGGCGGTCAGCGGCCCTTCGACGCGCACCGCGTAGTCGTAGCGCGGGGTGGTGTCGTTCGGCGCGTCGTAGTCATCGATCACGTTGATGCCGCCGACGAAAGCGCAGCGGCCATCGATGCAGGCGAGCTTGCGGTGCATGCGTCGCAGGCGGTTGCGGCGCAGCGTCCACGGACTGATTTCCGGACGGTAGACCAGCACCCGGACGCCGGCCTCGGCGAGCATGCGCCGGAAGCGCGGCGCGAAATCGCGCGCGCCGAAGCCGTCGATGAGCAGGTGCACCGCGACGCCGCGCGCCGCCGCACGCGCGAGCGCGTCGGCAACCAGGCTGCCGGTCTCGTCATCGGCAAAAATGTAGGTCTCGAGAAAGATCTCGCGCCGGGCGGCGTCGAAGGCATCGACCAGCGCGGGAAAGTACTGCTCGCCATTGCGCAGCAGCGTGACCCGGTTGCCGTCGATATAGCGCATCGCGCTACGCGGGCTGCACCACTGCGCCCAGCGCCAGGTGGTCCGACAGCAGCGACCAGGGCGCGCCGACGTGCACGCTCGCCTCGACGACGCTGAAGCCGCGCACGTAGATGCGGTCCAGGCGCAGCACCGGGAGCAGGCTCGGGTAGGTGCGCGCCGGCCGCGCGCCGTAGATGGCGGTCACCTCCTGCATGCCGAGGCGTTCTTCGAGCACCCGGGTGGCGCGCTGGCGCCAGTCGTTGAAGTCGCCGGCGATGACCATGGGCAGGCCGCGCGACGCCACCTCGCCGAGCCGCTCGACGATGGCGTCGAGCTGGCGCCGGCGCCCGCGCTCGTGCAGCGAAAGGTGCACGCAGACGCAATGCAGGTTTTGCCGCCAGCCCGGGACCGCCACCACGCAGTGCAGCAGCCCGCGGCGCTCGAAGCGGTGGCTCGAAATGTCCGCGTTCTCCATCGACACGATCGGAAAGCGCGAGAGCACGGCGTTGCCGTGATGCCCGGAATGATGCACGCGATTGAGGCCGTAGGCATACTCCCAGCCGTCCTGCTTCAGGTACTCGTGCTGCGGCGCGCTCGGCCAGGACGCAAAGCGCAGCGCATGACGCGCATTGAGACCCTGCACTTCCTGCAGGAACACGAGGTCGGGCTCGAGGGCGTTCAGGCCCTCGCGCAGCTCGTGGATCACCATGCGCCGGTTGAACTGCGACAGGCCCTTGTGGATGTTGAGCGTGACGAGGCGCAGGGACGCGCTCATGCGCGAGCGCACCGCGCCGGCAGCATGGCGATGGCGTCGCGATTCGACCACGAGAAGCACGCCGCCGCGGCGTCGCGCCACGGCAGCCAGCGCTGCGCGCGATGCTCCAGCGGCGCCAGGCGCACGGCGAGCGGCGCCGGAACCGAAAGGCTGAACACGTGCTCGGTGTTGTGCGTGGTGCCGACCGGGAAGCGTCCGCGCCAGTGCGCATAGATCTGAAATGCATTGGCGAGCCGCCAGTCGACGAAACGCGCCGGCGCCGCATCGATCCCCGTTTCCTCGAGCACTTCGCGTCGCGCCGCATAAGGCAGCGGCTCGTCCAGGCGCTCCAGCGACCCCGTCACCGATTGCCAGAACCCGGCGCGGCGTGCGCGCTCCAGCAGCAGCACGTCCAGCGCCGGCGTGTGAATCACCACCAGCACCGACTCGGGCAGCTTGGCGCTCATGCCGACCTGGCGCGAAACAGCTCGGGCAAGGCGAGCGCATGGCGCGCGTCCAGGAACACCGCGAAAAACGGCTTGCCGCGCTCGGCCCAGTATGCCGCGCTCGCGGCGAGGACGTCGAGCAGCACGCCCAGATCGTCGGCCGGCAGGTCCTCGTAGCCCGAGAACAGGAACACGTGGCCGTCGCCCGCGCGCCAGTCGAGGTCGCCCAGGCAGTCTTCCAGCGCGTCCCAGTTGCCGCCGAACCAGGCCGGAAAGCCGAGCGCCAGCGCGATGCGCTCGAGCAGCGCCTCCTTGCCGTCGGCGCCGCCCAGGTCGACGCGCGCCAGATCGAGGCGCGTGGCGCGCACGGCGTCCTCGACTTCGGTGCCCTGCGCGGTCCGGTACACGCCGGAACGCGCGGCGTCGCTCAGCCTTTGCGCGAGCTTGCCCATGGCCTATTCGCGAATGCGCCTGAAGGTCCGGTAGTGATCCTGCGTGTAGTAGTACTCGCCGTCTCCGCCCGCCACGATACGCCGCGCGCCGCGGTCGCGCGCGCCCGGCGTGGGCACCGTGTACTCGCGATAATAGCCGCCCGCGCGCCCGGGCAGCCGGCCCTCGCGATTATGGAACGCCGTGCCGTCCCGCGCATGGGGAAACGGCCCCCCGGCCTTGATCAGCGACAGCGTCTGGCGCGCCTCGGGCGGCAGCTCGGCGAGCGCGATCTCGCCCGCGCAAGCGCTCGCCGCGAACGCCAGGACGAGCGCCCAGGCGAGTCTCACTGCGACGGATTGCGCAGCCGGATATGGAGCTCGCGCAGCTGCTTTTCGGTCACCGCGGAGGGCGCCCCGGTCAGCAGGTCCTGTCCGCGCTGCGTCTTCGGAAACGCGATCACGTCGCGAATGGCGTCGGCGCCGGCCATCAGCGCCACCAGGCGATCGAAGCCGAACGCGATGCCGCCGTGCGGCGGGGCGCCGTACTGCAGCGCGTCGAGCAGAAAGCCGAACTTGGCGCGCTGATCCTCCGCGGAGATCTTCAGGCCGCGGAACACCTGCTGCTGGATTTCCGGGCGATGGATGCGCACCGAGCCGCCCGCCACTTCCCAGCCGTTCAGCACCAGGTCGTAGGCCTTGGCATAGGCTTTTCCGGGCGCCGATTCGAGGTACTGCTCGTGCCCGTCCTTGGGGCTGGTGAACGGATGGTGCCGCGCCTTCCACTGCCCCGATTCTTCGTCCTGCTCGAACATCGGGAAATCCACCACCCACAGCGGCCGCCAGCCCTTCTCGGCGAGGCCGCGCTCGTGGCCGATCTTCTGGCGCAGCGCGCCGAGGCAGGCGTTCGCCGCCACCGCCTTGTCGGCGGCAAAGAAGATGAGATCGCCGTCCGCCGCGCCGCTGCGCGCGAGGACCTCGTCGAGCGCGCGCGCGTGCAGGTTCTTCACGATCGGCGACTGCAGGCCCGCGGCGCCTTTGGCGCGCTCGTTGACCTTGATCCAGGCAAGGCCCTTGGCGCCCAGCGTCTTCACGTAGTCCGTGTAGGCGTCGATCTCGCCGCGCGTCAGCGCCGCGCCGCCCGGCACCCGCAGGCCCGCCACGCGGCCCTCCGGCGCATTCGCCGGTGCGGCGAACACCTTGAAATCCACGTCCTTCATCACCTCGGTGAGCTCGACGAGCTTCAAGGGCACGCGCAGGTCCGGCTTGTCGACGCCGTAGTCGCGCATCGCGTCCTCGTAGCGCAGCACCGGAAACGGATCGGGCAGCGCGACGCCGAGCACGTCCTTGAACATGTGGCGCGCCAGCTGCTCCATCAGGGCTCGGATCGCCGCCTCGTCCATGAACGAGGTCTCGATGTCGATCTGCGTGAACTCGGGCTGCCGGTCGGCGCGCAGGTCCTCGTCGCGGAAGCATTTCACGATCTGGTAGTAGCGGTCGAACCCCGCGATCATCAGCATCTGCTTGAACAGCTGCGGGCTCTGCGGCAGTGCGTAGAAGTGCCCGTCGTGCAGGCGCGAGGGCACCAGGAATTCGCGCGCCCCTTCGGGCGTGGACTTGTACAGCACCGGCGTCTCGATATCGATGAAGCGGTGCGCGTCGAGGAAAGCGCGCGCGGCCGACGCCGCGCGGTGGCGCAGGCGCAGGTTGCGCTGCATCGGCTCGCGCCGCAGATCGAGCACGCGGTGCTCCAGCCGCACCGCTTCGGAGAGATTCTCCTCGTCCAGCTGAAACGGCGGCGGCGCAGAAGGGTTGAGGATCTCGACCGCGTCGGCCAGCACCTCGACTGCGCCCGAGGCGAGATTGGGGTTGACCGTGCCTTCGGGCCGCGCGCGCACGCGGCCGGTGACGCGCAGGACGAACTCGCCGCGCACCCGGTCGGCCGCCTTGAACGCATCCCCGCGATCCGGGTCGCAGACCACCTGCGCCAGCCCGTCGCGATCGCGCAGGTCGATGAAGATCACGCCGCCGTGGTCGCGCCGGCGGTGCGCCCACCCGGCGAGCGTCACCTGCTGGCCGATGAGCGCGGCCGAGAGCTCGGCGCAGTAGTGCGTGCGCACGGCGGCGCTTACCTGCCCTGGTCGGGCGAGACCACGCCCATGGAAATGATGTACTTGAGGGCCGTGTCCACGGACATGTCCAGCTCCACCACGTCCTTGCGCTGCATCATGACGAAATAGCCGCCGGTCGGGTTCGGGGTCGTCGGCACGTACACGCTTACGTAGTCGCCCGGCAGATGCTGGACGACGTCGCCCCCGGGCCGCCCGGTCAGAAACGCGATGGTCCACATGCCCTCGCGCGGCCACTGCACCAGCAGCGCCTTGCGGAACGCCTGGCCGCTCGAGGAAAACAGCGTGTCGGAGATCTGCTTGACGCTCGAGTAGATCGAATTGACGACGGGAATGCGGTGCAGGATCGCGTTCCACAGCTGCAGCAGGCGCGCGCCGAGGAAATTGGTGGCGAGCACGCCGGTGACGAACACGATCACCAGCGTCAGGATCACGCCGAGCCCCGGCACGTGCACGCCGAGAAAGCTTTCGGTGCGCCACTGCGGCGGCAGCAGCAGCAGCGACTGGTCGAGCGTTTCCACGATCAGCTTCAGCACCCAGATGGTGATCACCAGCGGGATCCAGATGAGCAGTCCGGTAATGAAATATTTCCGCACGCGACCTCTATAAAGAAAAAAGCCCGGCTCGCGCCGGGCCGGTATCGAGCCCGGCTGGGGCTAACTGTCCGAGTTCGCGGCCGCCGGCGACTTGGCCGCCTGCGGCTTGGCTTCGGTCTTGGGCTCCGCCTTGGACTCGGGCTTGGCCTCCGCTTTGGCGTCCGGCTTGGCCTCCGCCTTCGCCTCGCCCTGCGCGCCGGGCTTGGCTGCCGCCTTTCCGGATCCCTTGAAATCGGTCGCGTACCAGCCGCTGCCCTTCAGCTGGAAGCCTGCCGCGCTCACCAGTTTGCGCAAGCTCGGCTTGCCACAGGACGGGCAGGCCGTCAGCGGCGCTTCCGACACCTTCTGCAGGTACTCGTCCTGAAAGCCGCAGTCCGCGCACCGGTACTCGTAGATCGGCATCCTCGTAATCCGCAAGTTCCTGAATCGGCGGGCATTATAGCGCCAACCGCCGACCTAGAACGGGATATCGTCCGCCATGTCGTCGAACTTGCCCGCGGGCTTCTTGGCCGCCGGGCGCGACGCCGGCTCGCTGCGGGGCTCCGCGGCCTCGGCGCCCGCCGCCGCCGCGCGCGGCTCGCCCGCACCCGCGCGCGAGCCGAGCATCTGCATCACGTCGCCGCGGATCTCGGTGCTGTAGCGGTCGTGGCCTTCCTTGTCCTGCCACTTGCGCGTGCGCAGGCTGCCCTCGACGTACACCTGCGAGCCTTTCTTCAGGTACTCGCCGGCGATCTCCGCCAGGCGGCCGAAGAAGGCGATGCGGTGCCACTCGGTCGCCTCCTTCATCTCGCCGCTCGCCTTGTCCTTCCAGCGGTCGGTGGTGGCGACGCGGATGTTGGTGACCGCTTCCCCGCTCGGCAGGTACCGCGTCTCCGGGTCCGCCCCCAGGTTGCCCACTACGATGACCTTGTTGACCGATGCCATGGCTACCTCCCTTTGACCGTACTCATCGTAAACGACTCACCGCCGATCCGGTTGACCGGGCGCATGCCGTAGGCGATGGCGAGCCAGCCCAGCGCCAGCGCGGCGCAGCTGCCGAATACCGCGGCCGCGCCGTAGCGCCCCGCCACCCAGCCACCCAGCAGGCCGCCACAGAACAGGCCCAGCGTCTGCGCCGTGTTGTAGATGCCGATCGCGGTGCCGCGTGCGTGCGCCGGCGCGAGCCGCGACACCAGCGACGGAATCAGCGCCTCGAGGACGTTGAAAGCGCAGAAGAAGCCGAGCATCGCCAAGGCGAGGACCGCCACGCGCGGCCCGGAGAGGGCGAGGCCCCCTTCCGCCACGAGCAGCAGCGCGATCGCGCCGAGCATGACGCCGCGTCCCGCGTTGCGCCGATCGGCGTGCAGGATGGGCGGCAGCATGAGCGCGAACGACACCAGCACCACCGGCAGGTAGATCTTCCAATGCGCCTGCAGCGGCAGGCCGGCGGCCACCAGCAGCGGTGGCACCACCACGAACATCGCCATCTGCACCATGTGCAGCACGAAGATCCCGGCGTTGAGGCGCGCGAGCTGCGGGTCGAGCAGCGCCTTGCGCAGTTCACGGGGCGCGCCGGCGGTGAGCGCAGCCGCGCGCCGCGGCACGTCCGGTACCAGCCACAGCAGCACGCCGATGCCCGCCAGCGCCAGCACGCCGGTGAGCGCAAACAGTCCCCCCATGCCGATCACGTGGTAGAGCGTGGGCGCCGCGACCAGCGACAGCGCAAAGCTCGCACCGATGGTCGCACCGATCATCGCCATGATCTTCACGCGGTGCTGGTCGCGCGTCAGGTCGGCGGCGAGCGCCATCACCACCGCGGAGATCGCGCCCGCGCCCTGCAAACCGCGGCCGGCGATCGCCGTCCAGATGTCGTCGGCGCCGGCGGCGAGGAAGCTGCCGGCGGCAAACAGCGCAAGGCCGATCACCATCACGGGCTTGCGGCCCCAGCGATCGGAGGCCATGCCGAAGGGCAACTGCAGGATCGCCTGCACCAGGCCGTAGGCGCCGAGCGCCACGCCGACCAGCACGAGGTCGTCGCCGCCAGCGAGCTGCGGCGCGTGCACCGCGAACACCGGCAGGATGAGAAACAGCCCGAGCATGCGCAAACCGAAGATGCCGGCGAGCGAGGCGCCCGCCCGCAGCTCCTGGGCGCTCATGCGCTGGGGATCCATTGCGGTGCGAAGAAAGGCTGGAAAGGAAGATCGGGAACTGGCTATAGTAGCAAGTTTGCTTTCGCCTTCCGCACGGATGGACACCCACGGCACCCTTCGCATTCGCGGCGCACGTACGCACAACCTCAAGAACCTGAGCGTCGAGCTGCCGCGCAACCGCCTGGTGGTGATCACCGGCCTCTCGGGCTCGGGCAAGTCCTCGCTCGCCTTCGACACGCTGTACGCCGAAGGGCAGCGCCGCTACGTGGAGTCGCTCTCGGCCTACGCGCGCCAGTTCCTGCAGATGATGGAAAAGCCCGACGTCGACCTGATCGAGGGCCTGTCGCCGGCGATCGCCATCGAGCAGAAATCGGGCAGCCACAATCCGCGCTCGACGGTCGGCACGGTGACCGAGATCCACGACTACCTGCGGTTGCTGTTTGCGCGCGTCGGCACGCCG
>JAOUGZ010000387.1 GCA_029865405.1 Betaproteobacteria bacterium | reverse complement strand
CAGCAGCACCAGCAGCGCCCCGGCGCCGCCTTCGGCCGCGGGCGCCTGGCAGAAAGCCAGCACCTCGTCGCGCGGCGTGAGCCAGGCGCGCAGCTTGCCCTTCAGCACCGGCTCGCGGTTGCGCGAGCCCAGGCCCTTGCCGTGCACGATGCGCACGCTGCGCAACCCGCGCGCCGCAGCGGCGCGCACGAATCGCGCCACCTGCGCGGCGGCTTCGACGCGGTTCATGCCATGCAGGTCGAGGTTGTCCTGCACCACCCAGTGCCCGCGGCGCAGGCGCCGCAGCACCTGGCGCGAGACGCCTTCGCGCAGGTAGCTCAGCTCGACGCCGGATTCGAGCGCATCGTCGATCGACAGCGGGGCGCTCAGGCTTTCGGCGAGCGCCGCGCGCTCGTCGCGCAGCGTCTGCGCGGCAATCGGCGCCGGCGCCGGCCGGTGCGGCGGCGTGCGCCGGTTGCGGGCGAGCGGCTTGACGCCGGCCAGCGCGCGGCGCAGCGCCTCGCGGTCGTCGGTGTCCGTCACCCGCGCGCCTCAGGCGGCCTGCTGGTCGAGGAACTTCTCGGCGTCGAGCGCCGCCATGCAGCCGGTGGCGGCACTGGTCACCGCCTGGCGGTAGACGTGGTCCTGGACGTCGCCGGCGGCGAACACGCCCGGCACGCTCGTGGCCGTGAAGCCGCCGTCGCGCCCGGCGCGCGTCACGATATAGCCGTTCTGCATGTCCAGCTGGCCGGCGAAGAGCTGCGTATTGGGCGTGTGGCCGATGGCGATGAACACGCCCTTCACCGGCAGCTCTTTGGTGACGCCGTTGCCCACGTGCCGGACGCGCACGCCGGTGACGCCGCTCTTGTCGCCCAGCACCTCGTCGAGCGTCGCGCCGAGCTCGAGCACGATCTTGCCTTCCGCAACGCGCTTCATCAGTTTGTCGACCATGATCTTCTCGGCGCGGAACTTGTCGCGCCGGTGCACCAGCGTCACCCGGCTGCAGATATTGGCGAGGTAGAGCGCTTCCTCGACGGCGGTGTTGCCGCCGCCGATCACCGCCACGGCCTGGCCCTTGTAGAAGAAGCCGTCGCAGGTGGCGCAGGCGGAAACGCCCTTGCCCATGAAGCTCGTCTCCGAGGGCAGCCCGAGGTACTTCGCCGAGGCGCCGGTGGCGACGATGAGCGCATCGCAGGTGTAGGCGCCGGCGTCGCCCTGCAGCACGAAGGGCCGCGCGCCGAGCTGCACGGCGTTGATGTGGTCGGACACGACGTCGGTCTCGAAGCGCTCGGCGTGCTTCTGGAAGCGCTCCATCAGCGCCGGACCCTGCACGCCGTCGGCGTCGGCGGGCCAGTTGTCGACGTCGGTGGTGGTCATCAGCTGCCCGCCCTGGGCGAGGCCCGTGATCAGCACCGGCTTCAGATTGGCGCGCGCCGCGTAGACCGCGGCAGTGTAGCCGGCGGGCCCGGAGCCGAGAATGACGAGTCGATGGTGGCGGGTGGCCATGGGGGCTGGGCGCAGATGGGGCCCGCATTATAGATAACAAGGGGCGGCGGGTTTGCTACCATAGCCAAAAGGAGCCTGCCCTATGGCACCCCCGGTTTCCTCGACAGTGCTGCGCACGGTGCCGCTCTTCGCGAGCGTTCCCGACGAGCAGCTGCGCATGCTCGCCACGGTCGTCACGCGCCGCAGCGCGACGCGCGGGTCGATCATCATCGCCGCCGGCGACCCGACCGATTCCCTCTACATCATCCTCTCCGGCCGCCTCAAGGTGATGATGAGCGATGCCGAAGGCAAGGAAGTGATCCTCAGCCTCCTCGGCGCGGGCGAATTCTTCGGCGAGATGGGCCTCATCGACGACAACCCGCGCTCGGCAAGCGTGGTGGCGATCGAGCCCTGCGAGCTCCTGGCGATCACGCGGCGCGACTTCAGGAAGTGCATGACGGAGAACGCCGAGATGGCGATGGCGGTGATGCGCGGCCTGGTGCGCCGGCTGCGCGAAGCCGACCGCAAGATCGGCAGCCTGGCGCTGCTCGACGTCTACGGCCGCGTGGCGCGGCTGCTGCTCGACATGTCCGAGACCGTCGACGGGCAGAAGATGGTCACCAAGCGCCTGCCCAAGCAGGACATCGCCAAGATGATCGGCGCCTCCCGCGAGATGGTGAGCCGCGTGATGAAGGACCTGCAGACCGGCGGCTACATCGAGATGCGCGGTTCGACCATCCTCCTGCGCGACAACATCGTGCTGCCGGATTGAGCAGGTCGCTCCCGCGGTAGAATCGGCGGACCCGATGGGCCGCGATGGCAGCAGCGCAGAAAACCACAGCAGCGCCCCTTCCCGCAAAACTCGGCAGCCTGTTGCGCGAGGCCCGATGGCTGGTGCTGGCGGCGCTCGCCGGCTACCTGCTGCTCATCTTCCTCACCTTCGACCGCGGCGACCCGGGCTGGTCGCACAGCGCCGGCGGCACCGCGACGCATAACGCCGGCGGGCGTGCCGGCGCCTGGCTCGCCGACCTGCTGCTCTACCTGTTCGGCGTTTCCGCATACTGGTGGGTGGTGCTGTGCCTGGTCGGCGTGGCCTGGGGCTATCGCACGCTTGAGCGCTCCGCGCTCGTCGACCGCCGGCCGCTCGCCATCGCCTTTGGCGGCTTTGCGCTGCTCCTGCTCGCCAGCGCGTCGCTCGAGGCGCTGCGCCTGCACTCGCTCGCCGCCGAGCTGCCGCTCGCCCCCGGGGGGCTGCTCGGCGACGCCATCGGCGCCGCCGCCGCGGGCGTGCTCGGCTTCACCGGCGCGACGCTGGTGCTGCTCACCCTGGTGGCGGTGGGTTTCAGCCTGTTTACCGGGGTCTCGTGGCTGGCGGTGGCCGAGCTGGTCGGCGCGCTGCTGGAGCGCGCCGCCGAGCTCGCGCAGCGTGCCTGGGAAAGCCGCGCCGACCGCAAGATCGGCAGCCTGGCACGCGAGGAGCGCGACCTGATGGTCGAGGCCGATCGCCGGCGCGAGGAGGAGCACCCGCCCCTGGTGATCGCCGCGCCGCCGCCCGAGATCCGCAAGTCCGAGCGCGTGCACAAGGAAAAGCAGGCGCCGCTCTTCGAGTACCTGCCGGACACGCCGCTGCCGCCGGTGAAGCTGCTCGACGACGCGACGCACGACGGCGAGCCGCTCAGCGCGGAAACGCTGGAATTCACCTCGCGGCTCATCGAGAAGAAGCTCTCGGACTTCGGCGTTTCGGCGAAGGTGCTGGCCGCCTACCCCGGCCCGGTGATCACGCGCTACGAGATCGAGCCCGCCGTGGGCGTGAAGGGCAGCCAGATCGTCAACCTGGTGAAGGACCTGGCGCGCGCCCTGTCGGTGGTGTCGATCCGCGTGGTCGAGACCATCCCCGGCAAGTCGTGCATGGGCCTGGAAATCCCGAACCCGCACCGCCAGACCGTGCGCCTGTCGGAGATCCTCGGCTCCGAGGTGTACGCCGACATGCACTCGCCGCTCGCGCTCGCGCTCGGCAAGGACATCGCCGGCAACCCGGTGGTCGCCGACCTGCAGCGCATGCCGCACCTGATGGTCGCGGGCACCACCGGCTCGGGCAAGTCGGTGGCCATCAACGCCATGATCCTGTCGCTGCTCTACAAGGCCGAGCCCAAGCAGGTGCGCCTGATCCTCGTCGACCCGAAGATGCTCGAGCTCTCGGTGTACCAGGACATCCCGCACCTGCTCGCGCCCGTGGTCACCGACATGAAGCAGGCGGCCAACGCGCTCATGTGGTGCGTGGCGGAGATGGAGCGGCGCTACAAGCTCATGTCATGGGTGGGCGTGCGCAACCTCTCCGGC
>JAOUGZ010000021.1 GCA_029865405.1 Betaproteobacteria bacterium | reverse complement strand
CCGGCTCAAACGGCGCCTTGCTCGTCCTGTCGGCAACGAGTTCGAGGCCCCAGAACAGTCCGCGACCGCGTATCTCGCCGACGTGCGCATGCGCGCCGAACGCCGCGCGCAGCTTTTGCTCGAGCAGCGCGCCCAGCGGCGCGACGCGCGCCAGCAGCCCATCCTCGTGCAGGCGCCGCTGCACCGCCAGCGCGCCGGCGCAGGCCGCGGCGTGCCCCAGATATGTGTGGCCGTGCTGGAAAAATCCGCTACCGGACACGATCGCGTCGTAAATCGCGCCGCTCACCATGACTGCGCCGATCGGCTGATAGCCCGCGCCCAGGCCCTTGGCGATCGCGACCAGGTCGGGCACAACTCCTTCGTGCTCGAACGACCACAGCGTTCCGCAGCGCCCCATGCCGCACATCACTTCGTCGAGGATCAGCAGCACGCCGTAGCGGTCGCAGACTTCGCGCACACGCTTGAAGTATCCCGGCACCGGTGCCACCGCGCCAAGCGTAGCGCCGACCACGGTCTCGGCGACGAAAGCGATCACGGCCTGGGCGCCCAGGCGCTGGATCTCGCCCTCGAGCTCCGCGGCAAGGCGCTGGCCGTAGGCATCGTCCGTTTCTCCCGCCTGCTTGCCACGATAGGCGTAGCATGGCGAGACATGGGTCACGTCGACGAGCAGCGGCTCGAATTGGCGCCGCCGCCACTGGTTGCCCCCGACCGCGAGCGCACCGAGCGTGTTGCCGTGGTAGGACTGGCGACGCCCGATCACGTGCCGGCGTTGCGGCTCGCCCTTTTCGACGAAGTACTGCCGCGCGAGCTTCAGCGCGGCTTCCATGGCCTCCGAGCCCCCGGAGACGAAATAGACCTTCTGCAGTGACGCCGGCGCGCGCGCCACGAGTGCGTCGGCGAGCGCTTCCATCGGCTCGTTCGTGAAGAACGAGGTGTGCGCGAAGGGCAGGCGCCCGAGCTGCTCCTGAATCGCGCGCACCACCGCCGCGTCGGAATGCCCGAGGCAGGAGACCGCCGCGCCGCCCGAGGCGTCGAGATAGCGCTTGCCCTCGCGGTCGATGAGGTACGCGCCATCGCCGCGCACCGCGACCGGATAGCGCTCGCGCGGATTGCGGTGGAAGACGCGCGTCACGTCAGGCCGCGAGCTTCTCGCGCAGTTGCGCCCGGTGTCGGGCGATCTCGTCCGGCAGGCGCGCGCCGAGCTTGCCGAGCAGATCGTCCTGCGCGGCGAGCTCCTTCTTCCAGGCGGCGGGGTCCACGCGAACGATCTCCTCGTACAGCTCGCGCGCAAAACGCTCCAGTCCGCGCCAGTTCATGTCCTCGTGGCGCGGCACGATGCCGAGCGCGGTATCGACGCCCTGCGCGCCGCCGTGGCAGCGCTTCACGATCCACTCCAGCACGCGCATGTTCTCGCCAAAACCCGGCCAGATGAACTTGCCGCTCGCATCCTTGCGGAACCAGTTGACGCGGAAGATGCGCGGCGGGTGGCTTACCGCCTTACCCATCTTCAGCCAATGGGCGAAATAGTCGCCCATGTTGTAGCCGCAGAAAGCGAGCATCGCCATCGGGTCGCGCCGCACCACGCCGACCTTGCCGGTGATGGCGGCCGTGGTTTCCGAGCCGAGCGTGGCAGCCATGTAAACGCCGTCTTCCCAGGTCGGCGCCTCGACCACCAGCGGTACGGTCCCCGACCGGCGGCCGCCGAACAGAAAGGCGGCGATCGGCACGCCGCCCGCATCCTCCCACTTGGGATCCATGGACGGGCATTGCGCCGCGGGCACCGTGAAGCGCGCGTTGGCGTGGGCGGCAACCCGGCCGCACCCAGGGGTCCATTCCTTGCCGCGCCAATCGATGAGGCGCGCCGGCGGCGCATCGGTCATGCCCTCCCACCACACATCGCCTTCGGGAGTGAGCGCGACGTTGGTAAAGATGACATTGGCGGCCAGCGTCTTCATGGCGTTCGGATTGGTCGCCTGCGACGTGCCGGGCGCAACGCCGAAGAACCCCGCCTCGGGATTGATGGCGTAGAAGCGGCCGTCGTGCCCGGGCTTGATCCAGGCGATGTCCTCGCCGATGGTGGTCACCGTCCAGCCCTGGTAGGCCGCGGGCGGGATCAGCATGGCGAAGTTCGTCTTGCCGCAGGCGCTCGGAAACGCCGCGGCAACGTAGGATTTCTCGCCGGCCGGCGACTGCACGCCGAGGATCAGCATGTGCTCGGCGAGCCAGCCCTCGTCCCTAGCCATCACCGATGCGATGCGCAGCGCAAGGCACTTCTTGCCGAGCAACGCATTGCCGCCGTAGCCGGAGCCGAACGACCAGATCTCGCGCGTCTCGGGGAAGTGGACGATCCACTTCTCCTTCTCGTTGCTCGGCCAGGGCACGTCCTTCGCCCCTGGTGCGAGCGGCGCGCCTACGGAATGCACGCAAGGCACAAATTCGCCGTCCTCGCCGAGCCAGTCCGCCACCGCGCGGCCCATGCGCGTCATGATGCGCATGTTCACGGCGACGTAGGCCGAGTCGGAGATCTCCACGCCGATCTGCGCGATGTGCGATCCGATCGGTCCCATGGAAAACGGCATCACGTACATGGTGCGACCGCGCATGCAGCCATCGAACAAGCGCTTGAGCGTTGCGCGCATCTCGCTGGGCTCGACCCAATTGTTGGTCGGCCCCGCCTGCTCCTTCGCCTGGCTGCAGATGAAGGTGCGGTCCTCCATGCGCGCCACGTCGCTCGGGTGGGAGCGCGCGAGGTAGCTGTTCGGCCGCAGCGTCTCGTTCAGCTTGATGAGCGTGCCGGCGCGCACCAGGTCGGCGCACAAGCCGTCGTACTCGGACTGCGAGCCGTCGCACCACACGATCCGCTCGGGCTTGGCCAGTTGCGCGGTTTCGGCGACCCACTGGCGCAAGCCGCGGTGGCGCACCCACGCCGGGGCATTCGATCGGTCGGCTGAGCCGGATTCGGAAGCGCTCATGCGTGCCAACTCCAGAAAGGCAAACGGCTCAGCAACACGCTGAGCCGAATCCATGGTTTGGTAAGGAATTGTAGCACCGGGTCGCCGCCGCTCATCTACTTGCCGATGCAGAAGCGGCCGAAGATCTCGCCGAGCAGATCGTCGGCGGAAAATTCGCCCGTGATTTCCGCAAGGGCCGCCTGCGCAAGCCGCAGCTCTTCGGCGAACAGCTCCCAGCGCTGCGGCTCGCGCGTCGCGGCGTCGAGGTGCGACGCTGCGCGCTGCAGGGCTTGCAGGTGCCGCGCGCGCGCAAGAAACACGCTCTCGCCGGTCGCGTTCCAGCCTGCGGCTTTCAGGATGGCCTGCTTGAGTGCATCCAGGCCGGCCCCCGTCTTGGCCGATACGGCCAGCGCGCCGGCCGGCGGCACGAACCCCGGCGCGAGATCGAGCTTGTTGTAGACCTCGATCAGGTCGGTGCCTGCGGGTACTTCGTCGAGCGGCGCGTGCGCCTGACCCGCCTCGAAGACGGCGAGGATCATGTCCGCGCGCGCCAGTTCCTGCTGTGTCCGCTCGATGCCGAGGCGCTCCACCGGATCCGACGACGGCCGCAGGCCCGCCGTATCGATGACCACCAGCGGCACGCCCTCGATCTGGATCGGCTCGCGCAGCGCGTCACGCGTCGTGCCAGCCACGGGCGTGACGATCGCGCGCTCCTCGCCCGCGAGGCGATTGAGCAGGCTCGACTTGCCGACGTTCGGCCGCCCGGCGATCACGACATGGATGCCGGTGCGCAGCAGGCTGCCCTGGCGGCTCTTGCCATGCACCTCGTCCAGCATGCCACGCACGCGCGCCAGCCGCACGGCTGCATCGTCGCGGTGCAGCGCGTCTACCTCCTCGTCCGGGAAGTCCAGCATCGCCTCGGTGAGCGCGCGCAGCTCCACGAGTTGCGCGACCAGCGCATCCACCGCGGCGGAGAATTCTCCCCGTAGCGAGCGCAGCGCCGAGCGCGCCGCCTCGCGGCTTGCCGCGTCGATCAGGTCGGCGACCGACTCCGCCTGCGCCAGGTCGAGCTTGCCGTTGAGAAACGCCCTGCGCGTGAATTCGCCGGGCTCGGCAAGTCGCGCTCCCGCATCGACGCAGGCCGACAGGACGGAATGCAGCACCATCGGGCCCCCGTGCCCCTGGAACTCGAAGGCGTGCTCGCCCGTGTAGGAATGCGGCGCCGGAAAGTAGAGCACGACGCCCTCGTCGAGCAATTCGCCGCGCGCGTCCCTTGCAGCCAGAAAGGTCGCGACGCGCGGCGGCGGCACACGCCCGAGAAGTCGGCGGGCGATCTCGGGGGCCCGTGGGCCGGAGACGCGCACGATGCCGATGGCGCCCCGTCCGGGGGGCGTGGCGATCGCGGCGATGGTGTCGGGTGTCGGTCCGGGGGGATCAGCGCTTGGCATGGGCAGTCTTGTCGCGATCGAACAAGCGCTGGATCTGCCATTGCTGGGCGATGGAGAGAAGGTTGTTGACCAGCCAGTAGAGCACCAGGCCGGCGGGGAAAAAGAAGAAGAACACGCTGAACACGTAAGGCATGAACTGCATGATCTTGGCCTGCACCGGGTCAGGCGGCACCGGATTCATGCGCGTCTGAAACACCATCGAGGCCGCCATCAGGACGGGCAGGACGTAGTACGGGTCCTGCGCCGAGAGGTCATGGATCCACAGGATGAACGGCGCGTGCCGCAGCTCGATCGCCGCCAGCAGCACCCAGTACAGGGCGATGAACACCGGGATCTGCACCAGGATGGGAAAGCAGCCGCCCAGCGGGTTGATCTTCTCGGTCTTGTACAGCTCCATCATCGCCTGGTTCATCCTGGCGCGGTCGTTGCCGTACATCTCGCGGATCTTGGTCAGCCGTGGCGTCACCAGCTTCATCTTCGCCATGGACTTGTAGCTGGCCGCGGACAGGGGGAAGAACACCAGCTTGATCAGAATCGTCAGCAGTATGATGGCGACGCCCCAGTTGCCCGACCACTGGTGAAAGAACTCGAGCACCGCGAACAGCGGCCAGGCGATGATCGCCAGCCAGCCATAGTCGACCACCAGATCGAGCCCAGGGGCCGCCTTCTTCAGGCGGCTCTGCTCCTGCGGACCCGAGAACAGCCGTACGGATACCTTCGCGGTCTCCCCGGCGGCGGCCTGCGGCGTGGCGACGATGACACCCGCCGCGTACAGGCCATCGGGGAGCTTGCGCGCGTAGTACTCGCGCGGCGCCTTGTCGGCCGGCAGCCAGGCCGACACGAAGTAGTGCTGCATCATGCCGATCCAGCCGTCGGTTGCTTCCTTGGGCAGGTCCGCCTTGCCCTTCTCGATGTCCGATGTGTCGAGCTTGTGAAATGCGCGTTCCGCGGTGTAGTACACGGGCCCCGTGTAGACGTACATCATGCGGCTCTCGTGCGCCGGCGCCTTGTCGTCGCGCACGATCTGGTAATAGGCGTATGCGGCGATGGCATTGGCGCTCGCGTTCTTGAGCTCGAACGCCACGTCGACCAGGTAGCTGTTGCGATGGAATCTGTACACCTTCTCCACCGCCACGCCCTGTGGTCCATCGGCGGCGAAGCGCACTTGCAGCATCTCTGCCCCGGGCGCGAGCGTGCGCTCGCCGGGTACTGCGCGCCAGACGGTACGGTGGTTGGGCATGCCTTCGCCGATCAGCCCGCTTTGTGCGCTGTAGGCATGGTCGGGGCCGAGCAGCATGAAGTTCTTGCCCGAGTCCTTCGCATCCTTGTGCTTGCGCAGCTCCAGCCGCGACAGCGTGGCGCCCAGCGTGTCGATCTCGACCGCAAGCAAATCCGTGCTGACCTGCAGTTTGTCGGACGGCGTCGACGCGACCTGAGTGCCCGGCACGGCGCCCGCGGTCGACGCCCCCGGCGCACCCGATGCCGGTGAGGCCGGCGCAGGCACAGCGGCGAGCGGCTTGGCCGGCGTCGGTACGCCGGGCGTGGACTGCGTTGCCGGCGCCGGCGCGGACTTCGGCTGCTGCTCCTTTTGCCACGCATCCCAGAGCAGCAGCAGCGAGAAGCTGAAGATGAAGAACAGGATCAGTCTTTGGGTATCCATGTGGCTCCGCGTCTCGCCCTAGGTCCGGCCGCGCTTCGGTACCGGGTCGTAGCCGCCCGCGTGCCAGGGGCCGCAACGGCACAGCCGTCGTCCCGCGAGCCAGCCGCCGCGCAGCAGCCCGTGTTGCTCGAGCGCCTCTTCGGCGTACTGCGAGCAACTCGGATGGAAGCGGCACGAAGGCCCGAGCAGGGGGCTTACGAAGTACTGGTAGCCGCGCAACGCCAGGCGCACAAGACCGGTCATGGCCCGAGCCTGCCGAACAGCTCTCGAACGCGCATCAGCATGGCGGCCGAGGCACGCGCGCCGTAGGGCGGGCGCACCAGTACATCGAGCGCGCCAAGGCGCGCCTGCTCGAGCCGGAAAGCCTCACGTATGCACCGCTTGATGCCATTGCGCTCCGTCGCCTTTGCCGCGTGCCTGCGCGACACGAGTATGCCCAGCCGCGGCGGGCCCTCCGCGCGGCGCTCCAAGTAGAACGTATAACCGGAAAGATTGCGCCGCGTACCGCGACTCAGCAACCGCTCGAAGTCGGCGCTGCGCGCCAGCCTTCGCGTCTCACCGAAGCCGAAGCGGGCAGGGGTGCTGCGACCCGGCACGCTCCTCTTGGGCCTAGACCGAGAGGCGCTTGCGGCCGCGGGCGCGACGCGCGCGCAGCACGGCGCGCCCCGACGCGGTGCGGCTGCGGACGCGAAACCCGTGGCGCCGCGCGCGGCGAGTCTTGGACGGCTGGTACGTGCGCTTCATCGGCTAGCTCGCTGCGAAAAAGGGCGGTATTAGAGCCTGCGCCGCGCAGCATTGTCAAATACCGCGCGCGGCTGCGCGGCACACGTCAATCCTGTGGATAACATCGCGCGGAAGGGGTAAAATTTATCTTCGCCGGCGCGCCGAGCGCGGCCCCGGTGAAGCCCCGAACAACGCGCTGCGCGAGACCGTCGAGATCATGCAAAGCCTCTGGGACGCCTGCCTGCGCCGTTTGGAGCAGGAGCTTCCCGCGCAACAATTCAATACCTGGATTCGCCCGCTCGCCGCCGACGCCGGTGCGGCGGAGCCCGGCACGCTGGTGCTGGCGGCTCCCAACCGTTTCGTCCTTGAGCTGGTGCGCGAGCGCTTTGCCGCGCGCATCGAGCGCATGGTTGCCGAGGCGAGCGGGCGCGAATTCGGCTTGCGCCTCGTGCTGGCGCGCGGCAGCGAGATCGCGGCGCCGCAGCGCGAGGCGCCGGTTCGCGCCAACGGGGCGCCGCAGCCGTCACTGGAGCGCGCGCGTCTCAACCGCCTGTTCACCTTCGACAGTTTCGTGACCGGCAAGGCCAACCAACTGGCGCGCGCAGCGGCCATCCAGGTCGCCGAGAACCCGGGCATTTCCTACAACCCGCTGTTCATCTACGGCGGCGTGGGCCTGGGCAAGACGCACCTGCTACAGGCGATCGGCAACCACCTGGCGGAGCAGCGCCCGCAGGCGCGGCTGCGTTACACGCACGCCGAGCAGTACGTCACCGACGTCGTGCGCGCCTACCAGCAGAAGTCGTTCGACGAGTTCAAGCGCTACTACCATTCGCTGGATCTGCTGCTGATCGACGACATCCAGTTCTTCTCCAACAAGGGCCGCACGCAGGAGGAGTTCTTCTACGCGTTCAACGCGCTGGTCGAGGCGCACAAGCAGATCGTGATCTCCTGCGACACCTACCCGAAGGAGATCGCGGGCATGGAGGAACGCCTGATATCGCGCTTCGGCTGGGGCCTGACGGTGGCCATCGAGCCGCCCGAGCTGGAGATGCGCGTCGCCATTGTCCTGAAGAAAGCGGAAGCAGAAGCCGCGCAGATCTCCGAGGAGATTGCGTTCTTCATCGCCAAGAACATCCGCTCCAACGTGCGCGAGCTGGAAGGCGCGCTGAAGAAGGTGCTGGCCTTCGCGCGCTTCACCGGGCGCGAGATCACCCTGGAGATGGCGAAGGAAGCGCTGCGCGACATCCTGAACGTTGCCAGCCGCCAGGTCAGCGTCGACGGCATCCAGAAGACCGTCGCCGAATACTTCAAGATCAAGATGTCGGACATGCACTCCAAGAAGCGCAGTCGCAACGTTGCGCGTCCGCGCCAGGTCGCGATGTCGCTGGCCAAGGACCTCACGCCGATGAGCCTGCCCGAGATCGGAGAGGCATTCGGCAACCGCGACCATACGACGGTCTTGCACGCCTGCCGCACGATCTCCTCTCTGCGCAAGAAGGACTCGGTCCTCAACCGGGATTACCTCGTGCTGGAGCAGGTGTTGAAAGGATGAATAGCCTGTGGATTGCCGTTGTGCGGAATGTGCGTAAAGCGAGCGCGGCGCACAACGCGTATTTCCATCCCCATTCGCTCACACGTCGTCCACAGCTTTTCCCGGGCGGGCGCGCGGCGCAAGGCCATGGGCGGGCGGGATTTTCCGCGCTTCCGGGACAACCATGCCTGCTCTATTAACTACTACTAAGGATAAATAATGGCCTTGGTCAAAGCGAAGCGCGACGAACTTCTCGCACCGCTGTCCGCCGTGAGCGGCATCATCGAGCGGCGCCACACGCTGCCGATCCTGTCGAACGTGCTCATCGACCGCGCCGAGGGCGTGCTGTCGTTCCTCGCCACCGACATCGAAATACAGATCACGGCGCGGTCCACCCTGGCGGCCGGCGCCGATGCGCGCCCGGTGACCGTCGGCGCGCGCAAGCTCGTCGATATCCTGCGGGCGCTGCCTGAGGGCGTCGAGGTGACCGTGCAGCAGCAGGAAAAGCGCTTGCAGCTCAAGGCCGGCAAGAGCCGCTTCGTGCTGCAGACTCTTCCGGCCGAGGATTTTCCGCGGCTCGCCAAGCCGAGCGGCGAAGTGGCGCGCTTTGCGCTCGCGCAAAAGGACCTGCGGCGCCAGCTCGCGCTGGTGCAGTACGCCATGGCGCAGCAGGACATACGCTATTACCTGAACGGACTGCTGGTGCTGGTCGAGGACCAGCAGCTGCGACTGGTGGCCACCGATGGCCACCGGCTGGCGTTCGCCGCCGTGGCGCTGCCGGCGAGCCTGCCGCGCCTCGAGGTGATCGTGCCGAGGAAGACGGTGCTGGAGCTCTCCAAGCTGCTCGCCGACAGCGATGACGAGGTGAAGATCGAGCTGTCCGCAACGCAGGCCGCATTCAGTTTTGGCAGCGTCGAGCTGGTATCGAAGCTGGTGGACGGAAAATTTCCCGACTACACGCGCGTGATCCCGACGCAGCACAAGAACCTGGTGACGCTCGAGCGCGAGGCGCTGCGCCAGGCGCTGCTGCGGGCCGCCATCCTGTCGAACGAGAAGTTCCGCGGTGTGCGCTGGGTGCTCACCGATGGCAGCCTGAAGATCGTGTCTTCCAATGCCGAGCAGGAGGAGGCGCAAGAGGAGCTCGAAGTGAAATATGGTGGCGACGCGCTGGATATCGGCTTCAACGTGAACTACCTGCTCGACGTGCTGAACAACGTTTCGGCTGCCGAGGTGGAGTGCCGTTTCGGCGACGCCGCCTCGAGCGCGTTGCTGCAGTTTCCGGCGGAGCCCGAGTTCAAGTACGTCGTCATGCCGATGCGCATCTGAGGAAAGGAACAGAGTGGGCGAACCCGAACAGCAGCGACCCGACGCCAGCGAATACGATTCGGACAGCATCAAGGTCCTGAAAGGCCTGGAAGCGGTGCGCAAGCGCCCCGGCATGTACATCGGCGACACGTCCGACGGCACCGGATTGCACCACATGGTGTTCGAGGTGGTCGACAACTCGGTGGACGAAGCGCTCGCGCGCTTTTGCGACGAGATCGTGGTGACCATCCACACCGACAACTCGATCTCGGTGCTGGACAACGGCCGCGGCATCCCCACCGGCATCAAGGAGGACGATGAGCTCAAGCGCTCCGCGGCAGAGATCGTGATGACCGAACTGCACGCGGGCGGCAAGTTCGACTCCAATACCTACAAGGTTTCGGGCGGCCTGCACGGCGTGGGAGTTTCGGTGGTGAACGCGCTCTCCAGCTGGCTGCGGCTCACCGTGTGGCGCGACGGCAAGGTGCACCAGCTCGAGTTTGCCGACGGGGTGCCGACGGCGCCCCTGCACGTCACCGGCACCACCGAAAAGCGCGGCACCGAGGTGCATTTCCTCGCCTCGCGGCAGGTCTTCGGCACGGTCGACTATCACTACGACATCCTCGCGCGCCGGCTGCGGGAGCTCTCGTTCCTCAACAACGGCGTGCGCATCGTGCTCGTCGACCAGCGCTCGGGCAAGGAGGAAGATTTCGCCTTTGTCGGCGGCGTCAAGGGCTTTGTCGAATACATGAATCGCGCGAAATCCGTGCTGCATCCCAACGTGTTCAGCGCGCAAGGCGAAAAGGACGGCATCAGCGTCGACGTCGCCATGCAATGGAACGATTCCTACCAGGAAAACGTGATCTGCTTTACGAACAACATCCCGCAGAAAGACGGCGGCACGCACCTCACCGGCCTGCGCGCCGCGATGACCCGGGTGCTCAACAAATACATCGAGGAAACGGATCTGGCGAAGAAGGCCAAGGTCGAGACTACGGGCGACGACATGCGCGAAGGGCTGGCGTGCGTTCTGTCCTGCAAGGTGCCGGAGCCGAAGTTCTCCTCGCAGACCAAGGAGAAGCTGGTGTCCTCCGAGGTGCGCCCGGCGGTCGAAGAGATCATCGCCGAAAAACTGCGCCAGTTCCTGGACGAGCGGCCGAACGACGCGCGCATCATCACCTCCAAGATCGTCGATGCCGCGCGCGCGCGCGAAGCGGCGCGCAAGGCGCGCGAGATGACGCGGCGCAAGGGCGTGCTCGACGGCATGGGGCTGCCCGGCAAGCTCGCCGACTGCCAGGAGAAGGACCCGGCGCAATGCGAGCTTTACCTGGTAGAGGGCGACTCGGCGGGCGGCTCGGCCAAGCAGGGCCGCGACCGCCGGTTCCAGGCCATCCTGCCGCTGAAGGGCAAGATCCTCAACGTCGAGCGCGCGCGCTTCGACAAGCTGCTGTCGTCCGCCGAGATTGCCACGCTCATTACGGTGCTCGGCTGCGGCATCGGCAAGGAGGAATACAACCCGGAGAAGCTGCGCTACCACCGCATCATCATCATGACGGACGCGGATGTGGACGGCTCGCACATCCGCACCTTGCTGCTCACCTTCTTCTACCGGCAGATGCCGGAACTGGTGGAGCGCGGCCACATCTACATCGCGCAGCCGCCCCTGTACAAGTCGAAGCTCGGCAAGGAGGAGCGCTACCTCAAGGACGAGCACGAGCTGAACGAGTTCATGTTGCGCCAGGCCCTGGTCGACGCGGCGCTGCATCCGGCGGCGCAGCGCGAGGCGATCCGCGGCGAGGCGCTGGCCGAGCTGGCCAAGTCCTACCTGCTCGCCGAGGCAGTGATCGAGCGCGTGTCGCGCTGGATCGATCGCGATGCGCTGCAGGCGCTGCTGCGCGGCGCGCAGGTCGATCTGTCGCGCCGCGATCTGGCCGAGGCCTCGGTGGAGGCGCTGGCGGCGGCCATGCCGCGCAACGGCGTGCATCTGCATGCGCACTTCGATCCCAAGACCGAGCGCCACCAGGTCCGCGTGGAGCGCACCCGGCATGGCAATGTGCGCGTTACCGCGATCGACGCGGAGTTCGTGCACTCGGGGGATTACGCGCAGATTCGGACCTCCGCCGAACTGCTGCGCGGGCTGATCGGGGCGGGTGCCTACGTGCAGCGCGGCGAGCGCAAGCAGCCGGTCAAGGACTTCGCCGAAGCCATGCACTGGCTGCTCGCCGAGGTGCAGAAATCCATGGTGCTGCAGCGCTACAAGGGGCTGGGCGAGATGAATCCCACGCAGCTCTGGGAAACGACCATGGACCCAGGCACGCGCCGGCTTCTCAAGGTGCAGATCGAGGACGGTATCGCCGCCGACGAGATCTTCACGAAGCTGATGGGCGACGAGGTCGAGCCGCGACGCGCCTTTATCGAGTCGAACGCGCTCGGCGTGCGGAACCTGGACGTGTAGGTTTCCCGGCCGCCTTGGCGGGCGGTTTCTTGAGCGGCTTGACCTCGGCCAGCGGCGCCGCGGCCGGCGGCTTTGCCCCCGCCTTGGGCGCACGCGGCTGGAACTCGAAGCCGATCTTGCCGCCCGGCGTCTTCACCAGGTACGCCTTGAACGGCCGCCCCTTCTTCGAGATGAAGCGCGGCAGCAGGTCGGTGCGCCCGGTGGCGAGCAACTTCTGCATCTGTGCCTGCTCGATGGCCTGTTGCAGGATGATCCTGCCGGTGCGGAAATCGCAGCTGCGCTCCGGCCCCACCGACTTCTCGCACACGTAGGCTACGCCGTGCTCGAACACGCCGGCGCCGCATTTCGGGCAGGCGCCCAGGCGCTCCAGCTTGCTGAAATCGGGCGCTTCCTCGTCCCCCGATGCGCGGCCCTGGCCGAAGTCGAACTCCGGCCGGAATTCGTCATTCAGCCGCAGGCCGGCCGCAAAGGGCTTGCCCATGCGGCTGCGGAACCCGGTCAGCGGCCCGACATAGCGCTTGGTGATCAGTTCGGCCACTTCCTCGGGAGACCATTCGCGCCCGGAGGTGACTTTCCAGATGGAGAAATCGCACTTCTGGCACTGGAATTTCCGATAATTTTCCTGCACGGTGCCGCCGCACTTGGGGCAGGGCGCCGGCACCGTGGCGAAGGCGGTATCGGGAATGTCTCCCTTCTTGATGCGCTCGACCAGGTCGCGAGTGACCTGCTCGATGTGCTCCATGAACTCTTCGCGCGGCAGCTTGCCGAGCTCCATCAGCTTGAGCTTGAATTCCCAGTCGCCGGTCAGCTCCGGAGAGGTGATCTCGGTGGCACCGAAATGCCTGAGCGCAAACAGCAGCGAGAACGCCTTGGGCGTGGGCACCAGCTCCCGGCCGCTGCGGTGCACGTATTCCTCGCGGATCAAGCCCTCGATGATGGCGGCCCGGGTCGCTGGCGTGCCGAGGCCCTTGGCCTCCATCGCCGCGCGCAATTCGTCGTCCTCCACCAGTTTGCCGGCGCCTTCCATCGCCGAGAGCAGCGTGGCCTCGGAAAAGCGCGCCGGCGGCCGCGTCTGATGGGCGGTCGCCGCGACTTCGAGCGTCGTGACCTTCTCGTTCGCGGTCACCGGGGCCAGCGTCTCGCCTTCTTCCTGCGCGGCGCGGCCGTACACGGCGAGCCAGCCCGGGTTCACCAGGACCTTGCCCTCAGTTCTGAAATGCTGCCCGTCGACCACGGTAATACGCGTGGTTTGCAGGAACTCCGCCGACGGATGGAACACGGCGAGGAACCTTCTCACCACCATATCGTAGAGCTTGCGTTCGGCCTCGTTCAGGTTCTTCGGCGCCTGCAGCGTGGGGATGATGGCGAAGTGATCCGAGATCTTGGTGTTGTCGAAAATCCGGCGATTGGGCTTCACCCAGCCGCTCCTCAGCACCTGCTTGGCGAACGGCGCGTACTCCCGGTCGCCGCTGAGCATGTCCATCGCCTTCTTCACCGTGGCGATATAGTCCTCGGGAAGGGCGCGCGAGTCGGTGCGCGGATAGGTCAGCACCTTGTGGCGCTCGTACAGCGCCTGCGCCAGCGCGAGGGTGCCGCGTGCCGAAAAGCCGAAACGACCATTCGCTTCGCGCTGCAGGCTAGTGAGGTCGAACAGCAGCGGTGACGCCTGCGTGGTCGGTTTGGTCTCCTCGTTGACCACACCCGTCTTCCCCCTGCAGGCGGCGACGACGGCCTCGGCCTGTTGCGCCTCCCAGAGGCGCTCGGGCTTGCGCTCGGCGTCGTCGTCCTTCTTGAACGCCGGGTCGAACCAGCGCCCGCCATATTCCCCGCCCCTGGCACCGAAACGCGCGTGCACTTCCCAGTAGTCGCGGGAAACGAACTCGCGAATGCGCTCCTCGCGCTCGACGAGGATGGTCAGCGTCGGCGTCTGCACGCGCCCGACGGTGGTGAGATAGAAACCGCCCTCCTTGGAGTTGAACGCCGTCATGGCGCGTGTGCCGTTGATGCCGACCAGCCAATCAGCTTCAGAGCGGCTCTTCGCAGCGTCGGCGAGCGGCAGCAGCTCCTTGTCGGCGCGCAACTGCGCAAAGCCGTCGCGAATCGCCGCCGGCGTCATGGACTGCAGCCACAGGCGCAGGATCGGCTTCTTGGCGCGTGCGTGCTGCACGATGTAGCGAAAGATCAATTCGCCTTCGCGGCCCGCATCGCAGGCATTGATCAGCCCATCGACGTCCTTGCGCTTGAGCAGGCGCAACAGCAGGTTGAGTCGGTCGGCGCCGCGTTCGATGGGCGCCAGCTCGAAGCGGGGCGGGATGAGGGGCAGATGGGCAAACGACCACTTGCCGCGCTTGACATCGAATTCCTCGGGCACCGCCAGTTCGAGCAGATGGCCGACGGCCGAGGACAGAACGTAGTCGTCGCTCTCGAAGTATTCGCCTTTGCGGGTGAAGCCGCCCAGCGCGCGTGCGACATCGGCGGCGACGGAAGGCTTCTCGGCGATGATAAGTTTTTTGCTCATGCGGCGCGAAAGGCCGCAGAGGATACCCGCAAAGCTCGCGCCCTTTCAACCGCACGTTGATTTTTCGTGCGCGCGCGCATGCGCGCGCGCACGCGAGCCTCAGCTCGGCAGGCGCGCGCCGTGCGCCGAGAGCAGCTCTTCGGCCACCAGGTGGCTCGCCGGCGCCTGCTGGTGCCACAACACCATGAGGACGATCAGCTTGATCTGCTCCAGCGAC
>JAOUGZ010000386.1 GCA_029865405.1 Betaproteobacteria bacterium | reverse complement strand
ACGTAGATGCGGCCGTCGCGGTCCACGGCGACCCCCGAGGGCAGCATGTAGCGGGCCGGCTGGTCGCGTTCCGAGCGCTCGCCGATGTGCATCAGGAGCTGCCCGTCGCCGTCGAAGATCTGCAGGTTGCCGAACGCTGCGTCGGACACATAGACGCGGCCCTCGCGGTCGATCGCGATCTCGCGCGGCCGGGCGAAGTTGCCCGGGTAGCGCCCGACGCTGCCGAAGGCCTTGAGGAACTTGCCGTCGCGGTCGAACACCTGGATGCGGAAGTTCCCGCTGTCGACGACGTACACGCGTCCGTCCGGCGCGATCGCGGCGTCGCGCGCCAAATTGAATTCGCCCTCGCCCGTGCCGCGCTTGCCGAAGTCGAAGAGGTGCGCGCCGCTCGCGCCGTCGAACACCCGCACGCGGTGCTCCTCCTGGCGCTGCACGCCGCCGGTGTCCACCACGTACACGCGGTCGCCCGCCGGCGCGACGGCCACGCCGCTTGGGCGCGCGAACATCTTCGGCCCGCCGAGCAGCCGCAGGAACTTCCCCTGCGGGTCGTAGATCTTCACGTGCTTGGTCACCGCATCGACGACATACAGGTTCAGATTGGCGTCGACGTCGAGGCCGAGCGGCTGCACAAGCTGGTCCTGGGGGTCGGCACCGATGCTGAAGAATTTCTTCGCGGGTATGTCGAAGACCCTGACGGACCGCGCAACGGGGTCGGTGACGTACACGCGCCCGCCGCTCGCAGCGATGCCGTAGGGCTTCGCCATGCCCAGGCCGCCGCTCTCGGCCTCGCCGGTGAGCGCGCGGCGCAGCGCCGTGCTCCTGTCCTCCTCGACCACGTCGGCGCTCGTATAGAGCGAGCGCTCGAAGACGAAGCGCGGCTCCTCCGGCGGCGACGGAAACACGATCTCCCGCGCGGGCTCGGCCTTTCTGGGCGCTTGGGCGCAGCCGGCCAGGAGCGCGGTGAACGCCAGCGCCGTCGCGAGCCAATTCCGGGTCATGCGCATGTGCGAGGTCTCCTAGGGAACCGAGGACATTCACCCGCAAAAACCGTGCCGCGCCCGCGCCACGGCACAGCGTTTGCTTATGTCTACGCTGAAACCGACGATACCCGAAAGGAGCCTCATGCCCAAGTTTCCGACCCACGCCGAACCGCGCGACCCTTGGGCGCTCACCGCGGACGCGCCTTTGCTTGGCAAGGCGAGCGCCCTGGCCCTCGCTGCTTGCGCTCTCGGCCTGCTATTTTCGCTTACGGCCTGAGCGCGCTGCAGGCAGGCAGGAGTGCGCGGCTTGGCTGCGCGGGGGGGCTCAGGCCCCTGGCCTGCCTCGCGCTGTGGGCCTGCGCGCTGCCCCTGCTCTGGACCTGCTCGTCGTGGCAGGCGCCGCTGGATTCGTCCGGCGCGGGCTTCGGCTCGACTTACGAGAGAATGCTCGGGCGCGCGCAGGCCGGCGATGCCGAGAGCCAGAACGCGGTCGCGTACATGCTGTATCACGGCGAGGGCGCGCCGCAGGACCGGGTCCAGGCCCGGGAGTGGTTCGCGCGCGCGGCGCTGAAGGGCAACGAGCGCGCGCAGCGCAGCCTCGACAGCATGGCGCTGCTGCCGGCGCCTGCCGCCGAAGCGCGCCGGCCCGCCTCCGGGGGCGACATGCGGCAGGGCGAGCAGCTGTACCTGACGTTCTGCTCGGGCTGCCACGGCGTCAACGGCATTTCCGCCTATGAGCATTCGCCCTCCTTTGCCTTCGGCGAGCGGCTGGAAAAGGGCGACGCCGAGCTGATGCGCAGCCTGAGCCAAGGCATCCAGGAAATGCCCGGCTGGGACGGCCAGCTCACGCGCCGCGAGCGGGTGGAAGTGCTCGCCTTCGTGCGCACGCTGCGCGAGCGCTACGAGGCGGGGATCGCCGCGACGCTGCGCGCGGCGCCTTCCTATTACTACCTGTTCGGGCCGATGGAGGCGCGCCGCCTCGGCGGCAGAGCGGCGCCGCGCCCACGCGGCGTTCCGCTCAGATCACCTTGGAGTAGCGGGCGGCGCTGTTCGCCGCGCGCAGGTAGCGGTCGAACGCCATGCAGATCACGCGCACCAGCAGCCGGCCGCGCGCGGTCACCGCGATGCCCCCGGCCGCGGGCTCGATCAGGCCGTCCGCCTCGAGCTCGGCGAGGCGCGCACTCTCCTCGGCGAAGTAGGCCGGAAAATCAATGCCGAAGCGCTGCGCAAGATCCTCGAAGGAAAGGCGGAAGTTGCAGGTGAGCTGCTGGATCACTTCGCGCCGCAGCAGGTCGTCGGCGTCCAAGCGGTGGCCGCGAAACACCGGCAGCTCGCCGCGCTCGAGGCTCGCGTAGTACTCTTCCAGCGTGCGGTGGTTCTGGGCATAGGTGTCGCCGACGGCGGCGATCGCCGAGACGCCGAAGGCGAGCAGGTCGGCGCGCGCGTGGGTCGAGTAGCCCTGGAAGTTCCTCTGCAGCGTGCCGCGCGCCTGCGCCTGCGCCAGGTCGTCCTCGGGCAGCGCGAAGTGGTCCATGCCGATGTAGACATAACCGGCCGAGGTCAGGGCGTCGATGGCGAGCGTCAGGATGCCGATCTTCTCCGCCGCGCTCGGCAGCTCGGCCGCGTCGATGCGCCGCTGCGGCATGAAGACGGTGGGCAGGTGCGCGTAGTTGTAGAGCGAAATCCGGTCGGGGCGCAGCTGCAGCACGGTTGCCAGGGTGCGCCCGACGCTCTGCACGCTCTGTGCCGGCAGGCCGTAGATCAGGTCGAAGCTCACCGAGCGAAAGCCGCTCGCGCGCGCGGCGAGCGCCACGCGCGCCGTCTCCTCTACCGTTTGCACGCGATTGACCTTCTTCTGCACCACCGGATCGAAGTCCTGCACGCCGAGCGACAGCCGGTTGAAGCCGAGCGCGCCGAGCCGCGCGATGGTGCCGTCGGCGATGCGCCGCGGATCGACCTCGACCGAGTACTCGCCGTCGGCGCTCAGCGTGAAGTAGCGCCCCAGCAGCTCGACCAGGCGCGCCATCTCGTCGCCGGAGAAGAACGTGGGCGTGCCACCGCCCCAGTGCAGCTGCGCCACGGTCTCGTCGCGGTCGAGCGCACCTCGCTGGGTGACGATCTCGCGCTCCAGGTAGGCCAGGTACTCCGCCGCCCGTGCGCGGTCGCGCGTCACCACCTTGTTGCAGGCGCAGTAATAGCAGACGGTGTCGCAGAACGGCAGGTGCACGTATATGGAGACCGGGCCGTCGGCACGCCGCTCGCGGCGCCCGGCCAGTTGCCGCAATCCGTCGGCGGGGCGGAAGCGATCGCTGAAGCGGTCGGCCGTCGGGTAGGATGTGTACCGGGGACCGCTGAATTCGTACTTGCGCAGCAGGGCAGGATCCACCACCAGAGCGCGAGAGGAAATCATGGCATCGGTCATGGCAGGATCGATCGTCCGGTGATGCTGTCCGCGAAGCACCAAGCGTGCCATGCCGGCGCTCCGGGTTGCGATAGATCAAACCCAGGGGCCCAAGCGCTCTCATAGAATGCCCGGGTTCCGGTGGGAGGCCGAGATGCAGGGGCGAAACGACAACGCGGGGCTGCTGGTCATGCTTGCGCTGGCATCGGTGTTGCTTGCTGCGTGCCACGGCGGCGCGACCAGCACTCCCGAGGCGACGGCCCTGGTCACCCAGGCGCAGCGCGATGCGGCGCTGGACGGGGCTGACTGGACGAAGAAGGTCGACCTCACAATCACCATTCGCGATTACGGTTACCTGCCGCGCGAGCTGCGGCTGCGCAGCGGGCAGCCGTACCGGATCACGCTGGTGAACCACGGCTCGGTGCCGCAC
>JAOUGZ010000384.1 GCA_029865405.1 Betaproteobacteria bacterium | reverse complement strand
AGCACGCCGCCAGGAGGCGGCGCATCCATGGACGATGACGGCGGGCGCGCGCAAGGCATGACGGAGAGGCGGGGGGCACTCAGCGGCGTGGACTGTCGGTCAGTAGGCGTGCACCGCGACCACGTGGGCGATGGCGCTCAGCACCATCATCCACAGGAGCGGCACATGCAGGACGTGCCACAGGGAGAACAGGCGCTCGTAGCGACTGAACTGTGCCACGCGCTGCGCGCCGGCAACGAAGTTCGCAATGAGCTCGGTGCCCCCGGCGAGGTGGCGCCGCTGGCGCGCGGCGTCCCAATTGAACGCGCGCGCGTGCATGCGGTAGACGCGCGCGAACTCCCGCGTGCTGCGGCGGCGCACCCAGCGCGCGCGTGCGCCGAGGGTGAGGAAGCGCCACAGGCCCTGCACGATGTTCTTCGGCCGCCCGACCGCCGCCGCCTCGTACTCCCGCAACCATTGCTCGACGCGCGGCACGAAGCTCAGCTTCGAGCGCACTTCGCCGGAATTGAATCCGACCTGCGCCTGCAGCTCCGCCAGCGTCATGCGCGTGCCGTACAGCCCGTGGTGGATGCGCACGTAGATGAAGCGGCCGATGAAGCCGCTGGTGGCGACCAGCAGCATGCAGACGAGCGAGACGCCCGCGTTGATCGAGCCGATGTGGAACTTGGAATGCACGAGAATGAGAAACGGCGCCAGGACGCCGCAGGTCATGTGCAATGCGAACCAGGACTTCGTCTGGCCCAGGCCGCTCAGGAAGCGCACGCGCTTGCGCAGCGGATACAGCAATATCACGAGCAGCCCCACGCCGCCCGCGATTCCCAGGTTGTAGCCGAGCGGCGAGCCCGACTTGTAGTTGGCGTAGCGGCTCACCAGCCACGCGAGCGCCACGAGCGCCAGGGCGCCGGCGAGAAACATCCGCTCGCGCCCGGACTGCACCCGCAGATCTCGCGCGGGCCGCGTTGCCGCGCTCGCCGCGCGCGGCGCAGCAGAAGCCACGCGGGGGGCGACCAGCTCACTCACTGCGCGCGCCTGCGTCGCCCGGGCCGCAGACGCGCCAGGCCGGAGTCAGCATGATATAAGTTGTGTTCTGCAAGGGAATAACGTGCACGCTCTAGGTGTGCGCGCTGATCATGTCAGAAAGGGTCAGAACGCGCCCTGCAGTAATTAACAGTAGGCGCCATTCAGCGACTTGGCGCTTCGGCGATTGTCGCTAGGCGGCGACCGAATTGCTGCGCTCTGCCCGTGGGGCCGGAAATTTTTCACGTGGACCTCGGAACTTGATGCCGGCATGAGATGAGAGCAGTTCTTGACATATGCCTGTCGCCGCGACTGCCCGGCGCGGGCGAGCCATGTCGCTGATCAAGACGGCGATGGACGACCCCGCGCTGCTGCTCTACGCGGTGCCGCTGCTGCTGTTGTTCCTGCTGTACTACGTGCGGCGCGCGCGCAGGCACACGCGCAGCGTCGATCGCCTGCAGGAGTCCGTCGAATCCGGGCTCACCGAGCCCGTGTCGCTGCACCCGGTGTTCGATCCCAACCGCTGCATCGGCTCGAGCGCGTGCGTCACGGCGTGCCCCGAGAGCGCGATCGGCGTCATCCACGGCAAGGCGCAGCTGGTGAATCCCGCTTCGTGCATCGGGCACGGCGCGTGCGCCGCCTCATGCCCGTTCGACGCGATCCAGCTGGTGTTCGGCACCGAGCGCCGCGGCATCGACATTCCCAGCGTAAAGCCGAACTTCGAGACCAATGTTCCCGGCATCTTCATCGCGGGCGAGCTCGGCGGCATGGGCCTCATCCGCAAAGCCGTCGAGCAGGGCCGGCAGGCGATCACCACCATCAAGGGCATGGCGAACGGCAAGGCCGAGCTCGACGCGGTCATCGTCGGCGCCGGGCCGGCGGGCATCGCGGCGGGCCTCGGCGCCATCGAGCACAAGCTGAAGTACGTGGTGCTCGAGCAGGAAGGCTCGCTCGGCGGCGCGGTGTTCCAGTATCCCCGGAACAAGATCGCGATGACCGCGCCCGTGCGCCTGCCGCTCGTGGGCAGGATGAAGTTCAACGAGGTGTCGAAAGAGGCGCTGCTCGGCTTCTGGCAGGCGGTGGTCAAGAAGACCGGCCTCAGGATCCGCTTCAACGAGCGCATGGAAGCGATCGAGCGCAAGGGCGGCGGCTTCGTGGTGAAGACCACGCGCGGCGCTTACTCGACGCGCGCGGTGGTGCTGGCGGTGGGCCGGCGCGGCTCGCCGCGCAAGCTCGGCGTGCCGGGCGAGGAGCTGCCCAAGGTGGTCTACCGGCTGATCGACGCCGAGCAGTACCGCAACCAGCGCGTGCTGGTGGTGGGGGGAGGCGACAGCGCGCTCGAGGCGGCGCTCTCGATCGCCGCCGAGCGCGGCGCCAAGGTCGCGCTGTCCTACCGCGGCGCGGCGTTCGGGCGCGTCAAGCCGAAGAACCGCGAGCGCCTCGAGGCCGCCGCGGCCTCGCGGCGCCTGCAGGTGCTGCTCGGCTCGGAGGTGGAGAGGATAGGCGCGCGCGAGGTGGTGCTGCGCGTGGGGGAGAAACGCCTAAGCCTGCCGAACGACGCGGTCATCGTGTGCGCGGGCGGCGTGCTGCCGATCGACCTGCTGAAGAAGGTCGGAATCGAGTTCGAGACCAAGCACGGCACGGCGTAGGCGCCGGCGACGGCGAAGCGGTGCCTTCGTTTCTTGCCTTTAAATACATCTCGGCTTTTCTGGCGGGAAGATTCGCCCCGCCAGAAAAGCCGAGACCATAGAGAACCGATCGAGGCTCCGACGGCTCGCCGCCGCCGGCGCGGAGCTTATGCCGCCTGCTTCAGCGACAGCGCCTTGTCCGTCGCCTCCCACGTGAACTCGGGCTCTTCGCGCCCGAAGTGGCCGTAGGCGGCGGTCTTCTCGTAGATCGGGCGCAGCAGATCCAGCATCTTGATGATGCCGCGCGGCCGCAGGTCGAAGTTCGCCTGCACCAGCGCCGCGAGCTTGTCGTCGGCGATCTTGCCCGTGCCCTGGGTGGTCACCATGATGCTCGTGGGCTGCGCCACGCCGATGGCGTAGGAGAGCTGCACCAGGCACTTCGAGGCAAGGCCCGCGGCGACGATGTTCTTCGCCACGTAGCGCGCCGCGTAGGCGGCCGAGCGGTCCACTTTCGACGGATCCTTGCCCGAGAATGCGCCGCCGCCGTGCGGCGCCGAGCCGCCGTAGGTGTCGACGATGATCTTGCGTCCCGTGAGGCCGCAGTCGCCCTTCGGGCCGCCGATCTCGAAGGCGCCGGTGGGATTGACGAGGTAGTTGATCTTGCCCTTGACGTAGCTTTTCGGCAGCACCGGCTTGATGATCTGCTCGATCACCGCCTCTTCGAGCGCCTTGCCGTTCATGCTCGGCGCGTGCTGGGTGGAGAGCACCACGGTGTCGATCGAGTCGGGCTTGCCGTTCACGTACTTCACGGTCACCTGCGACTTGGCGTCGGGCCGCAGCCACGGCAAGCGAGCGTCGCGGCGCAGCTCGGCCTGTCGCTCGACCAGGCGGTGCGACAGGTAGATGGCGAGCGGCATCAGGCCCGGGGTCTCGTCGCAGGCGTAGCCGAACATCAGGCCCTGGTCGCCCGCGCCCTGGTCCATGTCGACCTTGCGGTCCACGCCCTGCGCGATGTGCGGCGACTGCTCGCCGTAGGCGACCACCACGGTGCAGCCGCGCGCGTCGAAGCCGATCTCGGGGTCGATGTAGCCGATGCGCCTGATCGTATTGCGCGCGACCTCCTGGTAGTCGACGTGCGCCTCGCGCTTCTTCGTGATCTCGCCCGCG
>JAOUGZ010000385.1 GCA_029865405.1 Betaproteobacteria bacterium | reverse complement strand
CCGCGCAGCCGCGCGCGTGCCTGCTGTTCCTGTGGGCGGAACTGGAGCGCCAGGTGCGCATCGAGGGCCCGGTCGGGCAGGTGACGCCGCGGGACTCCGACGCCTACTTCGCCAGCCGACCGCTGGGCGCGCGGCTCTCCGCCTGGGCGTCGGCGCAGAGCGACACCGTCGCCGACCGTGCAACGCTCGAGCGCGCGCTCGAGACCATGCGCGCGAAGTACGGCGAGCAGCCGCCGCGCCCGCCGCACTGGGGCGGCTATCGCCTCGAGCCCGAGGCGATCGAGTTCTGGCAGGGTCGCGCCGACCGGCTGCACGATCGCCTGCTCTATCGCCGCGGCGCCGCGGGCTGGTCGATTGAGCGTCTCGCTCCCTGAGCCGGTGCTCGCGTTCCTGCGCGGCGCCGGGCTTGCCGCGCCGGGCGATGCCGTCGCGGCGACCGCTCTCGCGGGCGGCGTGTCCTCGGATATCTGGAAAGTGGACCTGCGCGCCGGCCCGGTGTGCGTCAAGCGCGCGCTGCCGCGGCTGCGGGTGGCGCAGCTCTGGGAAGCGCCGGTCGAGCGCAACCGCTACGAGTGGCGCTGGATGCAAGCCGCCGCGCGCATTGCGCCGGGCAGCGCGCCGCGCGTCCTCGCGCACGACGAATCGGGCGTGTTCGCCATGGAGTACCTCGACGGCGCGCGCTTCCCGCTGTGGAAGAACGAGCTGCGTGCAGGCCGCGCCGATGCGGCGTTTGCGCGCCAGGTGGGCGAGCGCCTCGCGCGCATTCATGCCGCCACCGCCGGCGATCCGCGGATGGCCGCCGATTTCGCCACCGACGCCGGCTTCCATGCGATTCGCATCGAGCCCTACCTGCTCGCCACTGCTCGGCGCCACGCCGAGCTGGCCGCACCGCTGCGCGCGCTTGCCGAGCGCACCGCGGCGACGCGCGCCGCGCTGGTGCACGGCGACGTCAGTCCGAAGAACATCCTCGTCGGCGCGCGGGGTCCGGTGTTCCTCGACGCGGAATGCGCGTGGTACGGCGACCCGGCGTTCGACCTCGCCTTCTGCCTGAACCACCTGCTGCTCAAGTGCCTGTGGGTGCCGCAGGCGGCGCATCGCTTCATCGCCTGCTACGACGCGCTCGCGGCGGGCTATCTCGCGACCCACGGCATCGCGGGGCTGGAAGTGCGCGCGGCGAGCCTGCTGCCCGGCCTGCTGCTGGCGCGGATCGACGGCAAGTCGCCGGTGGAGTACGTGACCGACGAGACGCAGAAGGCGCGCGTGCGCGGCGTCGCGCGCGCGCTGCTCCTCGAGCCGCCGGCGACGCTCGCCGCAGTGCGCACCGCATGGCAAGAATCGTAGACGTCCACGCGCGGCGCGTGTGGGACTCGCGCGGCCGCGCGACGGTGGAAGCCGAGGTGATCCTGAAAGGCGCGCGCGGTCGCGCCATTGCGCCTGCCGGCGCCTCGACCGGCGCGGGCGAGGCGACGGCGCTGCCGGCGGACGCGGCGGTGCGCAACGTGAACGGACCGATACGCGCCGCGCTGCTCGGCGTGGACGCGCGCTTCCAGGATGCGGTCGACGCGAAGCTCATCGCCCTGGACGGCACGCCCGACAAGTCGCGCTTCGGCGCCAACGCCGTCGTCGCGGTGTCGCTGGCCTGCCTGCAGGCCTCGGCCGCGGCGGCGAAGAAGCCCCTGTGGCGCCATCTGGCCGGCGAGCGGCGCGTCGCCCTGCCCGTGCCGCAGGTGCAGATCTACGGCGGCGGCGCCCACGCCCGCGGGCGCGTGGACATCCAGGACTACATGGTCGTCTGTCCCGGCGCCGGCAGCTTCGCGGAGAGCCTGGAATGGATCGCCGAGGTGTACCGCGCGGCGGGCGCGCGCCTGGCGAAAAAGGGCGCGCTGCAGGGCGTGGCGGATGAAGGCGGCTGGTGGCCGTCCTTCAAGTCGAACGAGGAAGGCCTCGCCGAGCTGGTCGGGGCGATCAGCGACGCCGGCTTCGAGCCCGGCACGGATGTCGCCATCGCGCTCGACGTCGCGGCGACGCAGTTCCACCGCGGCGGGCGCTACCACCTCGCGCTCGAGAACCGCTCGCTCACCGCCGAGCAGATGCACGCCATGCTCATGCGCTGGCTCGACGCCTATCCCATCGTCTCGATCGAGGACCCGTTCGCCGAGGACGACCTCGAGGCAATGCGCGCCTTCACGCGCGCAGCCGGCGCGCGCGTGCAGATCGTCGGCGACGACCTGTTCGTGACGCGCGCAGCGAAGCTCGACGCGGCGCTGGCCAACGCCGTGCTGCTCAAGCCCAACCAGGTCGGCACCGTCACCGAGACGCTTGCCTGCTGGAACGCCGCCAAGGACAGGGGCATGCGCGCCATCGTCTCGGCGCGCTCGGGCGAGACCGAAGACGTGTCGATCGTGCACCTCGCCGTCGGCTGGGGCGTGCCCCAGCTCAAGGTCGGCAGCTTCGCGCGCTCCGAGCGCATGGCGAAGTGGAACGAAGGCCTGCGCATCGAGGAGGCGCTCGGGGGCAAGGCGCTCCTCTACCCGGCGCGCATGCTCTTTAAATAGGGACAGACCTCATTTTTCTCATCTACTGATGAGAAAAATGAGGTCTGTCCCTATTTAAAGCGCGCGCAGGCCATCGGCGTCGAGGCGGTAGCGCCGATCGCACGTCGCCGCCGCGGCCTCGGAATGGGTGACGAGGATGCCGCCCGCGCCGTGCTGCTTCACCTGCCCGCGCAAAACCTCCAGCACCTGGCGCGCATTGTCGGGGTCGAGGTTGCCGGTGGGCTCGTCGGCCAGCACCAGCCGAGGCTCGCCGACCAGCGCGCGCGCGATGGCGATGCGCTGCAGCTCGCCGCCCGAGAGCTCGCGCGGCATCGCGCCTTCGCGCCCGCTCAGTCCCACCGCGCCGATCAGCATGCGCGCCCGGCTGCGGATCTCGGCCGGCGCGCGCCCGCGCAGCAGCAGCGGCAGGCCGACGTTCTGCTCCGCCGTGAGGTAGGGCAGCAGGTGGAACGCCTGGAAGACAAAACCGAAGTGCTCCCGGCGCAGCTGCGTCGCGGCGTCGTCCGAGAGGGCCGCGATCTCGAAGCCGTTGTAGGCGATGGAGCCCGAATCGACCGGCTCGAGGCCGGCGATGACGTTGAGGAGCGTGGACTTGCCGATCCCCGACTCGCCGAGCACCGCCACCAGCTCGCCCGGGGCGATTTCCATCGATACGGCCTTCAGCACGGTGCGCCCGCCGAAACGCTTGCTGACGCCCGAAAGTCTTAACATGGCTCAAGTCTAGCGGCTTGCCGCAGCCTAGACACCGCGCAGTGCCCCTTGCTAGACTGGACACGCTCATAAATCGGAGGAGACCGCCCGTGCACACCCCTATCCGGATTTTGGCCGCAGGCCTGGCCGCCGCGTCGCTCGCGTTCGCGCCGCTCGCGTCCGCGCAGCAGAAGATCAAGATCGGCTTCATCACCACGCTATCGGGCCCCGCCGGCGTGATCGGCAAGCACATGAAGGACTCGGTCGAGCTGGCGATGGACCATCTCGGCAACAAGATGGGCGGCGTGCCCGTCGAGGTGATCTTCGGCGACGACCAGTTCAAGCCCGACGTCGGCGTGCAGGTGGCGGAGGAGATGCTCAAGAAGCACCAGGTGGACATCATGTCCGGCATCATCTGGTCGAACGTGATGATGGCGGTGGTCCCGGTGGTCACGGGCGCGGGCAAGGTGATGGTCGGCACCAACGCCGGCGCCAGCCCGCTCGCCGGCGCCGCCTGCCACCCGCAGTACTTCTCCACTTCCTGGAACAACGACCAGACGCCCGAGG
>JAOUGZ010000383.1 GCA_029865405.1 Betaproteobacteria bacterium | reverse complement strand
TTCCGGCGTTCAGGCATGGACCGGACTGGGTAAGGGGACGGGATGTTGCCGTATCAGCTGCGCGACGCGCGACGCGTTGCGCGCCACGGCGGCGAGCAATGCAGGGGCGTCGAAGGGTTTGGCGAGGAAATCGTCCATGCCCGCCTGCAGGCAGCGCTCGCGGTCCCCGTTCATGGCGTTTGCGGTGAGCGCGACGATCGGGGTGCGAGGCGCGCCGCTGGCAGTCTCGTGGGCGCGGATGCGCCGCGTCGCCTCGTAACCGTCCATGCCCGGCATCTGGCAGTCCATCAGCACGCAGTCGAAACGGCGTTGCGCACAGATGTCCACCGCTTCGGCACCGTTACCCGCAATCTCCACGCGATGCCCGGCGTTCCCGAGCATGGCGCAGGCGACTTCCTGGTTGAGGTCGTTGTCTTCCACCAGCAGCACAGCCAGCGCTGCGCGTGGCAGCAGGGCCCCGGGTCGCGCCGCCGAGGGGGGCGCTGCACCGGCCGGCGCGCGCGCCGGCGCGAACGGCAGCTCGATGCCGACTTGCGTGCCGATGCCCGGTGTGCTCTGGACGTCTATGGTGCCGCCCATCAGATCTACCAGATGCTTCACGATCGCCAGCCCCAGGCCGCTGCCGCCATAGCGGCGCGTCGTCGAACTGTCGGCCTGCTCGAACGGCTGGAACAGGCGCTTGAGCATCTCCGGGTTCATGCCGATGCCGCTGTCGCGCACTGTGAAACGCAGCCATATCCGTGCATCCCCCGGACGGGGTGCGAGCGCCTGCGCGCTTAGCTCGATGCGGCCGCGTTCCGTGAACTTGGCCGCATTGCCAAGAAGATTGACGAGCACCTGGCGCAGGCGCAATGAATCGCCGCGCAGCCACTGGCGTCCTGCCAGATCGACATCGGTATGGAAGGTGTTGTCCCGTGCACGCGCCATCTCACGGTAGGCGAAGTCGAGATCGGCGAGCAGGCGCGCGAGGTCGAGGGCTTCTTGCTCGATCTGCACCTTGCCGGCCTCGATCTTGGACAGGTCGATGATGTCGCCGAGCAGATCGCGCAGCGCGCCTCCCGCCGCGCTGATGGCGCTGCAGTAGCGCTGCTGCACCTCGTCGAGCCGCGTCCCGTGCAGCAGTTCCGCCATGCCCAGCAGACCGCTCAGCGGCGTGCGGATCTCGTGGCTCATGGTGGCGAGAAACTCGGACTTCGCCAGCGTCGCGGCCTCGGCCACCGCCTTGGCCGCGCGAAGCTCTTCGGTTCGCTTTTCGAGCGCGCCGAGCGAGTCGCGCAGCTCGCGATGGCGCTTCACGAGCTCGACACGCATCGTATTGCCGATCAGGCCCAGCCCCATGACCCTCGCGAGAGTGGCCAGGAACCAGGTCCAGACAAGGGCAATCTCGGTCGGGGTCGCGTGCGGCAGCCATACGACGGCGGGGGTTTGATGCAGGACCAACCCGGTGCCCACCGAGATGGCGCCGAAACAGACCAGTGCGTCGCGTCGCGACAGGCGCAGACTGCCGAAACCGACCACGATGAAAAGGATACACAGGAAGAGGATGCCCACCTGGGGCACGAGCCAGAGAAAGACCAGCATGACCGCGCTGGAGGCGATGGTTTGCAATAGCGTGAGGTATTGGTCCCTGGCTCGCCTGATCGTGCCATTGATCAACAGGCCGTAAAACACGAAGCAAAGGAGCAGGCCCGCGCCGCCATAGGCGACCGGTACCCAGTCGGCCACGGTGCCGGCCGCCGCAAACAGGCCCAGAAGGACGGTGTCGACTGCGTAGCTCACACCGTATCCGATGACGAACCGCGCGCGAAACGAGCGCTGTCGGGCAAGCTTCCGTCCGTCGATATTCGGGCCCATGGCTCGTCTCAGGCCTTCGTCGGCGGCGCTGCGGGGCGCTCAAACATGGGCCGTCTCGGGCGAAAGCGCCGGATGCTGCCGCATGAGCTGGGCAGCGCGCGCGAACTCCTGGCGCATCGTCTTGGCGAGCTCGAGCACGGTGTCGAGCCGACCCTCGCGTGCGGCCGCTTCGGCCTGCCGGGCGAGATGGGCCAGGGAGAGCGCACCCATGCGCGCGCTGGTGGATTTCAGCGAATGGGCGGCGCGCTGAGCGTCCTGCGCGGTCTCAGCGGAGGCGCCCGCCACGCTGTCGATAAGCGCGGGGGCATCGTTCAGAAAGCGCTTGGCGAGTCTGGCGAGGAATCCGGGCTTGGTACGCTCCACCTGCAGTAGATCCTCGAGTGCCGCCGGATCGAACGACGACGGCGCCCGGGCGGGGTCAGGCGCAGCCGCGCCGGCCCGCGCGTTGCGCGCCACGGCGGCGAGCAGTGCGGCGGCGTCAAAGGGCTTGGCGAGGAAATCGTCCATGCCTGCGGCGAGGCAGCGCTCGCGGTCACCGTTCATCGCGTTGGCGGTGAGCGCGAGGATCGGGGTGCGGGGCGCGCCGCGCTCGACCTCGAGCACGCGGATGCGTCGCGTCGCTTCGTAGCCGTCCATGCCCGGCATCTGGCAGTCCATCAGTACACAGTCGAAGCGCCCCGGGGCGTACTTCTCGAGCGCCTGGTTGCCGTCACCGGCCACTTCCACGCGGTGCCCGGCCGCCGCGAGCATGGCGCGCGCCACTTCCAGGTTAAGGTCGTTGTCTTCCACCAGCAGCACTGCCAGTGCTGCGCCAAGCACCGGGGCCTCGGGCGGTGTCGCAGTGGCCGGCGCGTGCGCCGGCTCGAACGGCAGCTCAATGCGGAATTCCGAGCCGATGCCCAGCGTGCTCTGGACGTGAATGGTGCCGCCCATGAGCTCGACCAGACGCTTGCTGATGGTGAGCCCTAGGCCGCTGCCGCCATACTGGCGCGTCGTCGAACCGTCGGCCTGCTCGAACGGCTGGAACAGCCGCTCGAGCGTCTCCGGGTTCATGCCGATGCCGCTGTCGCGCACCGTGAAGCCCAGCCACTGCCGCGCGTCCCCAAGGCGGGGATCGAGCGAGCGTACGTCGAGCTCGACGCGGCCACGCGCGGTGAATTTGACCGCGTTGCCCAGCAGGTTGGTAAGCACCTGGCGCAGCCGCAGCGCGTCGCCGTGCAGCCAACGGGGTCCTGCCAGATTGAGGTCGGTACGGAAGGAGTTGTTTCTCAGCCGGGCAATCTCACGGTAGCTGGAGTCGAGATCGGCGAGCAGTCGGGCGAGGTCGAAGCGCTCATGCTCTACCTGCATCTTGCCGGCCTCGATCCTGGAAAGGTCGAGGATGTCGCCGAGCAGATCGCGCAGCGCTCTGCCCGACGCGCCTATGGCGTTGCAGTAGCGCACCTGCAACCCGTCGAGCCGCGTCAATTGCAGCAGCTCCGCCATGCCCAGCAGGCCGTTCAGCGGCGTGCGGATCTCGTGGCTCATGTTGGCGAGGAACTGTGATTTCGCCCGGGTCGCGGCTTCGGCTTCATCGCGCGCCCGTTGCAGGTTCTCGGTGAGACTGTCGGCGGCAAAGCGCAGGTAAAGCGACTGGATGATGGTGCGCTGGTAACCCCAGGCAATCACCAGCATGAGCGACAGGTACGCCAGTACGGCTGCGGCCAGTACCTCGCCTCGCGTCATCTGCGGTGAGTGGAAGAGCAGGTCGCCCGCGTACAGCATCAGTCCGCTGCCCGAGTAGAGGAAGAACGCCGGCCAGTAAGCCGCCAGCGAAGCGAGGGCGCCCGCCGGAACGCCGGCGAGAAGCAGTACCTGCATCACGGTGGCTTCAAGACCCGCCCCGCCCGGCGGAAACCAGCACGCCCCGATGCCCCATACAACGCCGTTCAGGAGCGCCAAGAAGGTCGCAGTCGCCAGCCAGA
>JAOUGZ010000020.1 GCA_029865405.1 Betaproteobacteria bacterium | reverse complement strand
GCGCGGCCTCGTCGAGGCCGAGCTCTTTCTCCAGGTAGGCGCGGATGCGCGGCACGATGAACGGGTGGCCGTCGCTCACGCAGATCTGCGCCAGGCCCCTGACGCGCGCGCGGCCGCGCGGGTCCTTCGGCAGGAGCGGCGGCTGCGGGTGCGTTTCCTCGAGATACTCGAGGATCGCCATCGACTGGAAGAGCGGCGCGCCGCCGTCGTCGAGGATCAGCGCGGGCACCACCGCCTGCGGGTTCACCTTGCGGTAGGCCGCCTCGTGCTGCCTGCCCTGGATGAGGTCGATCGGGATCTCGGGCGCCTCGAGCTTCAGTGCCTTCAGCGCGAGCGCGACGCGCACGCGAAACGTGGCGAGCGAGCGCCAGTAGCCGTAGAGCTTCACCGCGTCACGCCACCTTGCCGAGCGCGCGCAGGATGCGTTCGGGCGTGAACGGCATGCTGGTGACGCGCGCCTTGAGCGGGGAGAGGGCGTCGTTGATGGCGTTCATCACCGCGCCCGGCGCGCCCGCGGTGCCGGCTTCGCCGACGCCCTTGGCGCCGAGCTGCGACTGGCGCGTCGGCGTCTCGATGTGCGCGCACACGATGTCGGGCATCTCGAGCGCCATCGGCACCAGGTAGTCGGCCATGTTGCCGTTGAGGAGCTGGCCGTTGGCGTCGTAGAGGCACTCCTCGTACAGCGCTGCGCCGATGCCCTGCACCACGCCGCCGCGGATCTGCTCGTCGACCAGCATCGGGTTGATCACCGTGCCGCAGTCTTCCACGCACCAGTGCTTGAGCAGCTTCACCATCCCCGTATCAGGGTCGATTTCGACCAGCGACGCCTGCATGCCGTTGGTGAAGGTGAAGCCGTACTGGCGCGGCGTGTAGTGGCGCGTCACCGTCAGCTCGGCCTGGAAATCGGCCGGCAGCGTGTCGGGGCGGAAGTAACCGACGCGCCCGAGCTCGGCGAGCGGCAGCTTCGCCTCCTGCGTGAGGGCGTGCACCACGGCGTTGTTCTTCACGTCGAGCTCGGCTTTGTCCATCTTCAGGATCGCCGCGGCGACATCGAGCATGTTCGAGCGCAGCGCGCGCCCGGCGAGCAGCACCGCCTCGCCGCCGATGCCCGCGCCGCGCGAGGCCCAGGTGCCGCCGCCGTAGGGCGTGACGCCGGTGTCGCCGGTGATGACGCGCACCTTGTCCATGGAAACGCCCACGGCGCTCGCCGCGATCTGCGCGAAGATGCCCTCGGTGCCCTGGCCCTGCTCGGTGACGCTGCACATCACCGTCAGCATGCCGGTGGGCTCGAGGCGCAGCGTCGCGCCGTCCTGCGCCGAGATGCGCGCGCCGCCCACGCCGTAGAAGGCGGGCGAGGGGTTGGTGACCTCGATCATCGCCGCGAGGCCGATGCCGCGGTAGACCTTCCTTTTCCTCAGCGCCGCCTGCTCTTCGCGCAGCTTCTTGTAGTCCATCAGCGCAAGCAGCTTGTCGAGCGTCTGGTGGTGCGAGAGCTTCTCGAACTTGATGCCCGAGGGGAACGTATACGGATAGGCGTCGTCCGGGATCAGGTTCTTCCGGCGGAACTCGGCCGGGTCCATGCCGAGCTTCGCCGCCGCGAGGTCGACGATCGCCTCGGTGAGCGTCACCGCGATCGGGTGCCCGACCGCGCGGTACTGGCAGGTGACGTTCTTGTTGGTGAACACGACGTTGAGCTTCGCGCGGTACTTCTGGTGCTTGTACGGGCCGCCGGTGAGGTTCACCACCTGGTTGCCCTCGATGCCGCTCGTTCTCGGGTAGACCGAGTAGGGGCCGATCGGGGTGAGGTCGTCGAGCTCGAAGGCGAGGATCTCGCCTTCCTTGGTGCAGGCGAGGCGCACCTTGGCCTTGTGCTCGCGCGCGTGGATGTCGGAGAGGAACGATTCCAGGCGGTCCGCTACGAACTTCACGGGGCGCCGCAGCATCACCGAAAGCGCGGCGGTCGCCATCTCGTCCGGGTACACGTGCACCTTGATGCCGTAGGAGCCGCCCACGTCCTTGGTGATCACGCGCACGCTCGCCTCGGGAATGCCGAGGTGGCGCGAGAAGATGTCCTGCATCATGTGCGGCGCCTGCGTCGCGTGGTACACCGTGAGCGAATGCTCGCCGGCGTTGTAGTCGGCGAGGATCGCGCGGCCCTCGTTGCACACGCCGGTGTGCCGGCCGAAGCCGTAGGTTTCTTCCACCACGAGGTCGGCTTTCGCGAACGCCTCGTCCACGCCGCCGGTGTCGTGCTCGCGCTTGAAGCAGATGTTGTCGCCGAGCTCGGGATGGATCACGATCTTGCCGGCGAGCGACTCGTCCATGTCGATCACCGCCGGCAGCTCTTCCCACTCCGCCTCGATAAGCCCGACGGCGTCCTCGGCCTGGCTGCGCGACTCGGCCACCACCGCGGCGCAGGCCTCGCCCTGCCAGCAGGCGCGCTCGATGGCGATGGCGTGCTGCGGCGGCGACTTGATGCCCTTCAGGTGCGCGAGCACCGCTACCCACGGCGTGCAGTATTCGGCCACCGCGCGCCCGTCGAACACGCCGATCACGCCCGGCGACTTGAGCGCGGCCTTGAAGTCGAGCTTCCTGATCTTCGCGTGCGCGTGCGGGCTGCGGAAGAACGCCACGTGCGCAAGGCGCGGAAAGCGCAGGTCGTCGGTATACGCGCCGCGCCCCTGCAGCAGGCGCTGCGCGTTCGGGCGCGGCACGCTCTGGCCGATGTAGCCGCGGTCGACCTGGGTGCCCGGCGCATGCAGCGGCAGCTCAGCCCTGCCCATGCAGCACCTCCTCGATGGCGTCGACGATCGACTGGTAGCCCGTGCAGCGGCAGTAGTTGCCGGAGAGATGCTCGCGGATCTCCTCGCGGCTCGCGCGCGGGTTCCTCAACTGCAGGTCACGGGCCGCGAGCAGCATCGCCGGCGTGCAGAAGCCGCACTGCAGCGCGTTACGCTTGTGGAACGCCAGCTGCAGCTTGGCCAGCTCGCCCGAGTCGGAAAGCCCCTCGATGGTGTCGACCTTGCAGCCATCGGCCTGCACCGCGAGCATCAGGCAGCCGCGCACGATTTCGCCGTTCACGCGCACGGTGCAGGCGCCGCACACGCCGTGCTCGCACCCGAGGTGCGAGCCGGTGAGCCCGAGCTCCTCGCGCAGGAAATCCACGAGGTGCTGGCGCGGCTCGATGCGCCGGCGCACTTCGGTGCCGTTGACGGTGAGGGTGGCTTCTACAGCGTGTTCCATGCGCGCTCCAGGAGCACCTGCGCGAGGTGCAGTTTCGTCGCGGAAGAGTGGTAGAGGTCCGCGGGCGGCTGCAGGTCTTTGGCGAGCGCCGCCTTGGCCGAGTCGAGGTCTTTCGCTTTGGCGGCGTTCTGCGCCAGCACCGGCCGGTCGGCGGCGCCGAAGTAGGCCAGGCGCTTCGTGCCGTTGGTGGCGAACGCGGCGAGGCCCACGGTGGCGTAGTCGCCCTGGCGCCGCGCCAGCTCGAGGAACGCCGAGCGCTCGTCCTTCAACTGCGCGGTGATCTCGACCGCGGCGAGGAGCTCGCCCGGCTTGAGGTCGGTCTCGAACAGCCCCTTGAAGAAGTCGGACGCCCGGATCTGGCGCTGGCCCGCGCTGCTGCGGGCGAAGATCACGCCTTCCATGGCGAGCACGCAGGCCGGGTACTCGGCCGCCGGGTCGGCGAGCGCGAGCGAGCCGCCGATCGTGCCGCGGTTGCGGATCGCGGGGTGCGCGATGTGGCGCACGGCCGCGGCGAAGAGCGGCAGGTGTTCCTGGATGATCTGCGATTTCTCGATCTCGGCGTGCGTGGCGAGCGCGCCGATGCGGACCACGCCGCGCTCGAGGCTGATGCCCTTGAGCTCGCCGAGCGCGTTGATGTCGACGAGCAGCGCGGGAGACGAGAGCCGCATGTTGAGCGAAGGGATCAGGCTCTGCCCGCCGGCGAGGATCTTGGCGTCGGGGCGCGCGGCGAGATCGAGCGCTTCTGCGAGCGCGCGCGGCTTCGCGTAGGCAAACGGCGCTGCCTTCACCGGGGTCCTCCTCCTCGGGGCGGATTATGCCCCGGGGTCGGCCGCGCCCTCAAGCAGCGAGAAGCGAACGCGCAGGATTTCCCTCGTCTTTGCGCGCCCCGCGGCGTCCTTCTCCAGCAGCAGGAGCTTCTGCGTCGCGGGCAGGCCCGCCGGAATTGCCATGCGCCCGCCGGGCTTCAGTTGCTGGATCAGCATCGGCGGGATGAGATCGGGCGCCGCGGTGACGATGATCTTGTCGAACGGCGCATGCTCGGGCCAGCCGTAGTAGCCGTTGCCGGTGCGCAGCACCACGTTTCCGTACGGCGCGAGGCGGCGCTTCGCCTGCGCGGCGAGCACCTCGATGATCTCCACGCTGTATACCTTGTGCACCAGCCCGGCGAGGATCGCTGCCTGGTACCCCAGGCCGGTGCCGATCTCGAGCACGCGGTCCGCGGGCTGCGGCTGCAGCAGGTCGGTCATCAGCGCGCAGATGAAGGGCTGCGAAATGGTCTTGTCGCAGCCGATCGGCAGCGGGCTGTTCACATACGCGTAGGGACGCAGCTCGACCGGCACGAACTCGTGCCGCGGCACCCGGCCCAGGGCATCCAGCACCCCCGGGTCGAGCGCCGCCTTGCCGGTTTCGCCGCTCGAGAAGATCGTCTCGGCGGCGATTTCGGCCACCATCAGCTGGCGCGGCTCGGCGTACTCGTCCTTCATCGCGATCCGCAGCTAATATAGCGCCGATGAGCTACCTCGTCGGCATCGACATCGGCGGCACCTTCACCGACTGCGCCATCGTCGATCGCGCCGGCAAGCTCCTCACCACCAAGGTCCCCTCGACGCCGCAGGATTTCTCGCAGGGCATGATGGACGCCCTGAAGACCGGCGCGCAGGCGCTCGATCTCACGCTCGACGATTTCTGCCGCGACATCGCCTTCCTGTCGCACGGCACCACCGTCGGCACCAACACCATCATCCAGAAGAAGGGCGCGAAGGTCGGCCTGCTCACCACCAAGGGCCACGAGGACGCCATCCACATCATGCGCGGCTCGCGCGGCTACGGCGGGCGCGACATCCGCAAGGTGGTGCATTTCCCGGAGACCGCCAAGCCCGCTCCCATCGTCCCCAAGCGCCTGATCCGCGGCGTCTCGGAACGGGTGGACTGCTTCGGCGAGGTCGTCGCCGCCTTGAACGAGGCGCAAGCCGAATCGGCGATCCGCGAGCTCGTGGCCGAGGGCGTGCAGGCGATCGCCATCTGCCTGCTGTGGTCGTTTCGCAACTCGAAGCACGAGCTGCGCCTGCGCGACCTGGTGCGCAAGCTCGCGCCCGACTTGTTCGTCACCTGCTCGGTCGACATCGCGCCGAAGTGGGGCGAGTACGAGCGCGTCACGGCGACGGCGCTGAACGCGTACCTCGGCCCGGTGATGTCGGGCTACCTCGCGAAGCTCGATCGCACGCTGACGGGCCTCGGCTACGCCCACGGCCTGCAGATCGCGCAGTGCGGCGGCGGCACGGTGCCGGTGGCGCGCGCGGGCGAAGCGCCGCTGCTCACGCTCGACTCCGGCCCGGTGGCGGGGGTCACCGCCTCGAGCTTTCTCGGCGCCGCCATGGGCGAGAAGAACATCATCACCACCGACATGGGCGGCACCTCGTTCGACGTGTCGATCATCCACGACGGCAAGCCCGCCTACGCCTTCATCAGCAACACCGACCAGTACGAATATTTCCTGCCCAAGGTGGACCTGCAGGCGATCGGCGCGGGCGGCGGCAGCCTTGCGCAGGCGCACCCGGAAACGCGCACGCTGACCGTGGGGCCCGAGAGCGCGGGCGCCTTCCCCGGCCCGGTGTGCTACGGGCGCGGCGGCACGGTAGCCACGGTGACCGACGCCCAGCTGGTGCTGGGCTACCTCGACCCGGACAACTTCGCCGGCGGCCGCATGCGGCTCGACCGCAAGGCGGCGCATGCGGCGATCGAGGCGCTGGGCGCGAAGATCGGCATGGGCGCCGTGGAATGCGCGGCCGGCATCTGCCGCATCGTAGAGCTGAACATGGCCGACGTGATCCGCAAGGTCACGGTGGAGAAGGGCTACGACCCGCGCGACTTCGTGCTCTTCGCTTTCGGCGGCGCGGGCCCGGCGCACGCGGGCGTGTTCGCCGCCGAGCTCGGCGTGAAGAAGGTCATCGTGCCGCAGAGGAAGGCGGCCTCCACCTGGTGCGCCTTCGGCGCCGCAGCCGCCGACGTGCTGCACATTTTCGAGCACAGCGAGATCCTCGTCACGCCGGTGCGGGCGGCGCAGCTGAACGCCAGCCTGGAGGCGATCGAGAAGCGCGCGCGCGCCATGATGGCGGGCGAAGGCATCGCGCCGGCGCGCCAGAGGTTCGAGTTCTCGCTCGACGTGCGCCACCGGGGCCAGATCAACGAGGTCGAGGTGCTGATGCCCTGGAAACGCCTGCCCGTCGGCTACGAGCCGCGCCTGAGGAAGCTCTTCGTGGCGCGCTACGAGAAGCTCTACGGCCGCGGCTCGGCGCTCGCCGGGGCGCAGCTCGAGATCGTGGTGTGCCGCCTGCGCGCGCGCGCGCTCACGCCGCGGCCGCGGCTGACGCGCGCGAAGAAGGTCTCGCGCGCGGCGCCGAAGGCCGCGCGCCTCAAGCCGCGCATGATCTGGTGGAAAGGCCTGAAGAAAACGCCGGTGTACGACGGCGAGAAGCTCGCGGCGGGAAACGTGATCCGCGGCCCGGCGATCGTCGAGACCGCCGACACCACCGTCGTCGTGCACCCCGGCACCACCCTGCGCGTCGACGCCCTCGACAACTTCGAGATCACCTTCAAATAGGGACAGACCCCATTTATGGATACCTGCATCGTCGAGAGCGGATTCCTGAAGAAGAAGGTGTGCGGGAAGCCGGCCGTCACGCGCTGCCTGAACTGCGAGGGGGCGCTGTGCGCCGAGCACGCGCAGCCCGAGGTTTCGGCCTCCGGCGCGCGCACCGGCAAGTTCCTGTGCGAGGAGTGCAAGGCGGCGCTGAAGGAGCACGAAAAGCGCCTGGCCACCGTGGAGAAGAAGCCGGCGGCCGCCAAGCCCGTGGCCAAGCCGGCGCCGCCGGCGCCCGAGAAGAAGCCGGAGGCGCCGCCGCCCGAGAAGAAGGGCGGCGGCGGCCTCGACTTCAAATAGGGTCTGTCCCCCTATGAACGCGCCCCTGCGAAAACTCAGCGAGCTCACCGGCGTCGCGTTCGACGGCGTGCGCACCGGCTACGTGCCGCCGAAGAAGCTCTCGGTCTCGCCGAAGCTCAAGCTCCATCGCAAGGCGAAGAAGGACATCGACCCGGTGACCTTCGAAGTCGTGCGCCACGCGCTGTGGAACGTGAACGAGGAGCACGGCGCCACCATCCAGCGCCTCTCGGGCTCGCCGGTGGCGATGTACGCGCTCGACCTCAACCCCTCGATCCTCACCGAGGACGCCGAGTTCGTGTATTTCGGCCCCTACATGCAGTACATGTCCGGCGTCACCGACACGCAGGTGAAGTGGACGCTGGAGAACCGCAGCGACAACCCCGGCATCCGCGACGGCGACATGTTCCTCGCCAACGATCCCTGGGTGGGCGCCGCGCACCAGATGGACGTGATGCTCCTTTGCCCCGTGTTCTGGAAGGGCGAGCTCTTCTGCTGGGTGACGAACTGCCTGCACCAGTACGACATCGGCGGCATCACGCCGGGAAGCTTCTGCCCCTCGGCGCGCGACGCCTTCGACGAGGGGATCCTCATCCCGCCGGTGAAGATCGTGGAAGGCAGCGTGATCCGCCGCGATATCGAGGAGATCTACCTGCGCTCCTCGCGCAAGCCCGCCGCGGTGGCGCTCGACTTCCGTGCGCAGTTCGCCGGCAACATGACGGGGCGCGACCGCATCCTCGCGCTGGTGCGCCGCTACGGCGCCGACACGGTGAAGGGCGTGATGAAGAAGATCATCGACGACGGCGAGCGCGCGTTCCTGAAGAAGCTCGCGAAGCTGCCCGACGGCGTGTGGCGCGACCGCACCTACGTCGAATGCTGCGCGCCCGGCGACCGCGGCGTGCACCGCGTGGTGCTCACGTTGCGCAAGGAAGGCAGGAAGCTCGTCTTCGAGAACCAGGGCACCGATCCCCAGGCCGGGGCGATCAACGCGACCTATTCCGGCTGGCGCGGCGCGATCATGGTGGCGCTGAACGAGCTGCTGTGCTGGGACCAGTACTACGCGGTGGGCGGGGCCCTGCGGCACGTCGAGTTCAACCCCACGCCGGGCACCTTGAACTGCGCCGATTTCCCGGCTTCGGTGTCCACCGCGCCGGTGCAGTGCATGGAGATCTCGCTCTATCCGGCCTACAACGTGCTCTCGAAGATGATCTACCCGGACCCGGAGATGCGCCGCGACATCATGTGCATCGGCGGCACCAGCCAGTGGCCGGCGACCATCTTCCGCGGCATCGACCAGTGGGGCGAGCGCTACGGCTACATCCTGGTGGACCCGATCGGCGGCGCGATTGGCGCTTTTTCCCATGCCGATGGCATATCCACCGGCGGCCAGGCGAGAACGCCGATCTGCAAGCTGCCGAACGTGGAGCACACCGAGCAGAGCTTCCCGGTGCTGTTCCTGTATCGCAAGGAAATCACCGATTCCGGCGGAGCGGGGAAGTTCCGCGGCGGGTTGTCGGCGGAATCCTGCTTCATTCCCCACGGCACCGATTCCATCGTCCAGGACACTTTGTCTTCCGGAAACGCGATTCCGACTTCGACCGGGATGATGGGCGGCTACCCGGGCGCCGTGAACCGGTACCGGTACGTGCGCAATTCCGACGCGCTGGAACGGATGAAGCGGTCCGAACTGGTCGGCGACATCGACGAGCTGACGGGAGACGTGCAGACTTTGCAGCTGCGGCAGCAGGATTTCGTGCAGGCGCCGGCGGACGCGTACGCGGTGCTGTGGTCGGCGGCGGGGGGCTTTGGCGATCCGCTCGAGCGCGACCGGGCGAAGGTCGAGGCGGACGTGGCGAACACGGACGTGTCCGTGGAGGCGGCAAAATCGATCTACGGCGTCGTGGTCGGTGACGCCAAGGCCACGGTCGCCGAGCGTGAGCGCCGGCGACTGGAGCGCATCGGCGGCAAGCCCTCCGGAAAGAAGCTGGCGGGCAAGGTCGAGCTGCAGGCAACCGAGAACCTTTCGGTGCGCGGCGGGCGCTGGTGCTGCGCCAAGTGCGCGACGGACCTGGGCCCGGTGAAGGAGAACTACAAGAAAGGCTGCGTGCGGCTCGACCGCCCGATCCAGGACTCCAACCCGATCGTCGGCGATCCTGCGCGCTTCATCGATCCGCGTCCCCAATTCCGCCAGTTCTGCTGCCCGGGGTGCGGGCTGCTGATCGAGAACGAGATCGCCGTCGAATCCGAGCCGCTGTTGCAGGACGTCGTGCTGCTGTGAGTGACGCTGCGACCGATGCCGGCGCGACGGGCGCCGCGGGGTCCGTCCCCGCGACGCGGCTGGGCGATTACACCGGGATCCTGCCGATCCAGAAGATCCGGGAGATGCTCGGCGGCGGGGAGATCAAGACCCTCATGCGGCCGATCGAGCCCGACCAGCTGCAGCCCGCGAGCATCGACCTGCGGCTGGGCGACTACGCCTACCCCATCGACGCGAGCTTTCTCCCGGGGAGCGGCGTGCGGGTACTCGACAAGATGCAGCAGCTCGACGCGCGGTACGGCGATTTCCGCATCGACCTGAAGCAGGGTGCGGTACTGGAGAAGGGCAGGATCTACGTCATCCCGCTGCAGGAGGCGATCCACCTGCGCAGCGAGATCACGGCGTTCGCCAATCCGAAGAGCTCGACCGGGCGGCTGGATATCCTGACGCGCCTGATCGCGGACGGCGCCGCCGCGTTCGACCAGGTCGGCGAGGGCTTCAAGGGCGAGCTCTACATCGAAGTCGCGCCGCGCAGCTTCAGCGTGGTGGTGAGGACGGGCACGCGGCTCAATCAGCTGCGCTTCCGGCGCACGCGCGGCGAGGAGCCGAAAGCGGTCACGGCGGCGGACTGGAGCCAGCTCCTGCAGGAGGGCAGGATCGTCGACCTGCGCGATGCGGAGAAGAACGCCAAGTCGTTCAAGACGGGCGTGCTGCCGTTCAGCGTGGATCTCAGGGGCGCCGCCCGGGAAGGCGAGCTCATCGGCTACCGGGCGAGGAAGCACGCGCGGCGCATCGATCTGGACCGGTTCGATTACGACCCGCTCGAATTCTGGGAGCCGCTCCGGTTCCGCCGGGCCGCGTCGCTCATTCTCGATCCCGACGAGTTCTACATCCTGATGACCCGGGAAGCGATTGCCGTGCCGCCGGAGTACGCGGCGGAGATGATGCCCTACGACACGCGCGCGGGCGAGTTCCGGGTCCACTACGCGGGCTTCTTCGATCCGGGGTTCGGCTGGGACACGCGCAGCGGCAAGGCCGGCAGCAGCCGGGGCGTGCTCGAGGTGCGCGCGCACGAGATTCCGTTCCTGCTGGAGCACGGGCAAACCGTCGGCTGGCTGCGGTATGAACGCATGGCGGCCCGCCCCGATGTGCTCTACGGTGCGGGGGCGATGTCAAACTACCAGGGGCAGGGCTTGAAGCTGGCCAAGCAGTTCGGGCAGTTGGCGGTGTAGGCGTGGAAGTCGGCACGCTGCCGCAGCCAGAGCGCCGCGACTTCAGCAAGGTTTCCTACGACGAGGCGATGCGCCGCGCGCGCGATTGCGTTCCCACGCTCAGGGAGCGCGCCCAGCAGAGCGAAGGCGCGCGTGCTGATCGACTCGGCAAGGCACCTGATGCGCGACTCGGCCATGACCTTCGGCAAGGGCGAGCCGCTCGACATGGAAACGAAGCTCCGGCTGAGGGCGCAGAACACCTTCGCCGTGATGCAGTGCCGCGAGGCGGTGGAGACGCTGTGGTCGTTCTACGGCGCGAACGCGATCTACACGCGCGACCCCCTGCAGCGCTACCTGCGCGACGCGCAGGCGATCAACCAGCATTTCTCGTTCAACTTCGACATCGCCGGGGCGGCTTTCGGAATCGCCGCGCTCGGTGGAAAATACGCCCACCCGACGATGTAACAGGAGTCCGCATGCCCGTCACAGAACTGAACCACTACCTGCTGGTCGCGAAGAACCTGGAGAAGACGAAGAACTTCTACCAGAAGGTGCTCGGCCTGAAGCTATCCTCGGAGCGCCCGGACTTCGGCTTCCCCGGCTACTGGCTGAAGGCGGGCAACAACATCTGCGTGCACCTCGCCTCGCAGGCGCCGAACCGGATTCGCGACCAGTTCCTGCTGAAGAAGCACAAGAAGGGCGCCAACGGCTCGGGCACGGTGGACCACATCGCGTTCCTCGCCAAGAAGCCCGAGGAAGTGCGAAAGCGCATCCAGAAGCACAAGGTGCAGATGCACTACCGCAGCTTCCCCGAGTCCAGGCTGTTCCAGATCTTCCTCAGGGACCCCGACGACGTCACCATCGAGCTCAACTTCCTCGGCGAGGTGATCGACCCGGCGAAGTGGAGCGGCAAGGGCTCGGCGTCCGCCGTCACGCTCTCCAAGTCGAACGGCAAGCGTACTTCCGCGGCGCGGCAGAACTGATGGCGCTCGAGCGCATCGACCACTACCTGCTGCAGACCACCGACCTCGCGGCGACGCGCGACTGGTACGTGCAGACGCTCGGCATGCGCGAAGGCCCGCACCCGGACTTCAAGTTCCCGGTGGTCTGGCTGTACCTCGGCGACAAGGACGTGCTGCACCTGAGCGGGGGCGGGCGCAACGTCTCCGAGAACCGCAAGCGCTACCTCGGGCAGGAGTCGCAGGCGGAGAGCGGCAGCGGGGTCATCGACCACATCGCCTTCTACGGCACGGGCCTGAGGCAGATGATCGAGCGCCTGGAGAGGCTGGGCGTGCCGTTCCAGCAGAGGATGGTCGACGACCAGGGTCTGTACCAGCTCTTCTTCAAGGACCCCGTCAACGACGTGAAGATCGAGCTTTCCTACGCCAACGCGGAGGCGAAGGCCGCGGGCATCCGGCCCGGGCTCACGGCGTCGCAGCTGCAGGGCTGAGGCGGTAGACGAGGAAGCGGTAGGTCTTGTACCGCTCGAAGGTCGCGGCCGTGCGGTGGCCCGCGAGATACTTGCGGCGCAGCTTCGCCAGCCTCCTGCGCAGCAGCAGCCCAACAAGCCACGACAGCTTCGGATAATTGCCGGTGAAGTATTCGGCCAGCGTGGCCGTGGCCGGGCGCAGGCGCTGTTCCAGCAGCTGGTTGACCAGTTCGACGTTCGGGCTGACCTGGCGCGTGATGTCCTCGTTCCGCTCCAGGGCGAAGGGGGCGCCGCGCATGCGTTCCATGTACGCGCGCCACGGGTGACCGCCGCCGAAGGTGCGGTCGCCCGGCCCGCCGTCGCCGTGGTGCTCGGTCTTGAAGAAGTCGCAGATCACGAGCAGCCCGGCGGGCTTGAGCAGGCGCGGCAGCAGGCGCAGCGCGCTCTCCAGCTCGATGTACTGGAAGCTCTCGCTGAACAGCACCACGTCGTAGTCGTTGCCGAGCGCTGCCGCCGGCAGGTCCTCGAACCGGCACTCGAAGATGCGCGCGTCGCGCACGGCGGCGCGCGCGAGCCGCTCGCGCGCGAGGCGCGTGAGCGCCGGCGACGGACTCACGCCGTCGGCCCGGTAGCCTGCGGCGTGCAGGCGCGCGAGCAGGTGCCCGGTGCCGCAGCCCACGTCGAGCACGCGCACCGGGCCGGGTTCGGACGGCGGCAGCGGGGACAGCAGGAGATCGGTATAGCGTTCCTGCGCAACGCGCGCGTTCGACAGGGACAGCTCGAGCGAGCCGTCCCATAGCCCGTAGTGCAGGTCGTCCACCGCGAGCAGCTGCTGCGCGAGCACGAGACCGAGCTCGCGGCTGTGCATGCGGGGCGTCATGCGGCGCGGAGCGTCCTGCGCCTAGAGCGTCGGATTGTCGCTCGGCAGGCCGAGCGCGACGCGCCCGTAGGTGGTCCCGGCGACGTCGGTGTTGAACGAGAAGTGCTGCTTCACCGCGTGCGCGTCGCGAAATGCGCGCGCCACGTGGCCGGATTCGTACAGGCCGCTCGCGCCCGAGAGCATGAAGAGCACGTCGACGGCCTTCACCGCCCAGTCCACCGCGTACGCGCCCTCCAGCCGGTAGCGCACCTTGGTCGGCATGTCCGGCACCGTGCCTTCCTGGATCATCGCCTCGGCTTCGCGGCAGTTGCCGACCTGGAACAGGCGCGAAGCGCGCGCCAGCGCCGCGGCCTCGCCCAGGCGCAGCTGCACGCTCTGCACCGCCGCGATCTTCGCGCCGGTCATCTTGCCGCGCCCCGCGGAGCCGGCGGCGAACTGGTCGATGAGGCCTTCGGCGATGCCGAGCGCCACGCCCGAAAGCATGTACGGGAACATCGCGAACACCGGCATCTGGTAGAGCGGCCCCGGATTCACCGTGCTGCCCGGCGTCGGCCCGCCCTTCATGTCGGCGACCGCGAGCGTGCGGTGCTCGGGCACGAACTGGTCCTTCGCCTCGACGTCCTTGCTGCCGGTGCCGCGCAGGCCCCCGGCGAACCAGGTGTCGTGCACGGCGTACTGGGACTTGCCGAGCAGGAACACGCGCTGCTCGGGCGGCTCGCCCTCGGCTCCCGCCACCTGGCCGGCGAGCAGGTTCCAGTCGCTCGGGTCGACGCCGCTCGAGAAGGGCCAGCGCCCGGAGATCTTGTAGCCGCCGGGCACCCGCTCGGCGCGTCCCGCCGGAAAGACGAAGGACGACGCGATCAGCGTGTCGGCCGAAGCGTTCCACACGTCGTCCTGGGCCCTGGGCGAAAACATGCCGAGCAGCAGGTGGTGCGAGCCGAGGTTGATCAGGTTCCACGCCGTGGAGGCGCAGGCGCGTGCCACCAGCGCGCCGAAAGTGACTACCGCCGCGAACTCGAGCTCCGAGCCGCCGACGCGGCGCGGCTGCTGCATGCGGAAAAGCCCCGAATCGTGCAGGTCGCGCAGCGTCTCGTCGGGCATGCGCCGCAGCTCCTCGCAGCCCGCGGCGCGCTCGCGCAGCACGGGCAGCAGCTGCTCTGCGCGGCCCCAGAGCTCGTGGTAATCCGCGGCGCGGGTTTCAGCGGCTTTTTTGGGTTTCGCTGACATACCAGTCCAGGATCCTTTCGCCGGTCCAGTGCAGCACGCCGGGGCGGCGGGCCATGTGGTGGTAGAGCTTCTCGAAAAAGCCGATGCGGTGCGCCACCCCGGTGATGTACGGGTGCACGCTCACCGCCATTACCCGGGTGATGCGCTCGCTCTCGGCGTACAGGCGGTCGAACTGCTCCATGCCGCGGCGCAGCCACTCTTCCGAGGGGTGGCTCTGCGCCACCATCATCGGGATGTCGTTCATCTCCAGCGTGTAGGGCAGCGCCACCATCGTGCCCTTGGCTGTCTCGACGCGGCAGGGCTGGTCGTCGGCCGGCCAGTTGGCGACGTATTCGATCCCGGCATCGGCCAGCAGGTCGAGGGTCTCCGGCGTCTCGGAGAGCCCGGGGCTCTCCCACCCGCGCGGCGCCCTGCCGGTGCATTCCTTGATGGCGGCGATCGTGTCCGCGATGGTCTTCGCCTGGTCCTCGACGTGGTGCATCGGCCGCTGCACGTAGCCGTGGCCCATGAACTCCCAGCCCGCTTCGTGCGCGGCCTGCGCGATCCGCGGATAGGTCTTGCACACCGAGCCGTTGATCGCAAGCGTCGGCGTCACCTTGAGCTTCTGCAGCGCTTCGAGCAGGCGCCAGAAGCCGACGCGCATGCCGTACTCGTGCCAGGCCCAGTTCGGCAGGTCGGGCAGCAGCGGCTGGCCGAGCGGGGGCGAG
>JAOUGZ010000382.1 GCA_029865405.1 Betaproteobacteria bacterium | reverse complement strand
GATGCCGAAGCCGCAGTTGCCGAGGATCGCGGTGGTGACGCCCAGCGCGGGCGACGGCGAGAGCTTCGGGTCCCAGGTGACCTGCGCGTCGTAGTGCGTGTGCACGTCGACGATGCCGGGCATCAGCGCGAGGCCGCCGGCGTCCAGCGTCTTCCGGGCCGGTCCCGCCGCAGCGATGCGGCCGTCCTTGACCGCCACATCGGCAACGCGCCCGGGTGTGCCGGTGCCGTCGTAGACGGTAGCGCCGCGGATCAGCAGGTCGTTCATGCCGCCAGTCTAGCGGTTCGTCGGCGCAGCCCTAATTCCCGCTAAGCTTCACGCCTGATGCCTGCCGCGATGAAGGCGTTGATCGCCGACGACGAACCGCTGCTCTCGCTGAGCCTGAAAAGCGCGCTCGGCGACGCCTGGCCGGACCTGGAGATCGTCGCGGTGGTGCCGAACGGCATCGAGGCGTTGCAGGCGGCCGAGCGCCTGCGGCCGGACTTCGCGTTTCTCGACATCCAGATGCCGGGCGTGACCGGTCTCGAGGCGGCCGCCGAGATGGCGGACCGCATGGGCGACGCCGCGCCTGCGGTGGTCTTCGTCACCGCCTACGACGAGTACGCGACCCGAGCCTTCGAGGTCGCGGCGATCGACTACGTGCTGAAGCCGGTGTCGCGCGAACGTCTGGCGAGCACCGTGACGCGCCTCAAAGCGAGGCGGCGTGGCCTGGCGGAGCTGGCGCGACAGCTGCGCGCGCTGGGTTCCTTGGCGCCGAAAGTCGAAGTCCTGCACCAAGTGCGCGCCGGCGCGGGCAATGCGGTAAAGCTGATCCCGATCGACGAGGTGTGCTACTTCCAGGCCGCCGACAAGTACACCACCGTGGTGACCGCCGCTGGCGAGGATCTCATTCGCACGCCGCTCAAGGATCTGGCGGCGCAACTTCCCGAGATCTTCCAGCAGGTGCATCGCGGTACCATCGTCAACCTGAAAGAAGTGGCGTCTGCGGTGCGCGACGAGGCCGGGCGCGTCTCGCTGCGGCTGCGCAACCGCAAGGAGACGCTGGCGGTGAGCCGCGTGTACGCCGATCTGTTTCGCGCGATGTAGATGAAGGCGCTCGAGCTCAAGATACCTCCGCCTGTCGTCGCGCTGCTGGTCGCCGGCGGCATGTGGGGCCTCGCCCGGCATGCGCCCTTGGTCGATCTTCCGCAGTCCGTTCGCATTGGCGTGGCGGTTGCCTGCGCCCTGGCCGGCGTCGGCATCGACATCGCCGCCCTCGTTTCGTTCCAGCGCGCCAGGACGACGTTCAATCCGATGAAGCTGGAGAAGGTCTCCGCGCTGGTGTGCTCGGGTATCTACCGGCTGACGCGCAATCCCATGTACCTGGGCTCGGTTCTGATTCTCGCCGCCTGGGCAGTGTACCTGTCGTCCGCCTGGTCCCTGCTCGGCCCCGTGGCGTTCGTGCTTTACATGAACCGGTTTCAAATTGCGCCCGAGGAGCGGGTCCTCGCATCCAAGTTCGGCGACCGCTATGCCGCCTACCGCGCGAAGGTGCGGCGCTGGCTGTGACCTTGTTGTGGGCTGCGGTAGAGAATGAATCTCAAGGGCAAGCGCATCCTGATCACGCAGGCCGACGCCTTCATGGGCCCGGTCCTGTGCGAAGTCCTCGCCGAGCACGGCGCCAACGTAGCCGCAGACAAGCGATCGCTCATCAGCGCCGACGCGCCCGCCGCCGCAATAGCCGAGGCGGGCCCGATCGACGTCCTGGTCGCCAACCTCGCCCAGCCCGCGCCGCAGACTGAGGCGACGGGGGTGACCGAAGAGGAGTGGCGCACCACCTTCGCGGCGCTCGTCGACCCGCTGCCGAGACTATGCAAGGCCGCGCTTCCCGCAATGATCGCTCGGCGTCGAGGTTGCCACGCACAACGTCCAGGTAAACGCGATCGCGCAGAACTTCGTCGACAACCCGACGTACTTTCCGCCCGAAGTGCAGGCCAATCCGAAGTTCCAGGAACGCCTGAAGCGCGAGGTGCCGCTCGGGCGCCCGGTGAGCGGCGGCTGGGCGGCGCACTAGCCCGGCATCGGCCCCAGCATCGACGCGAACATCGTCGCGATGCCGAGGAACGAGAAGAAGCCGACGACGTCGGTCACCGTCGTCAGGATGATCGAGGACGCGGTCGCCGGATCCTGGCCGAAGCGCCGCAGCAAAATCGGCACCAGCGCGCCGGCAAGTCCCGCGGCGACCATCGAGATCACCATCGCGATGCAGATGACGTACACCAGGCCGATGGAGCCGCTCCAGAAATACACGCCGATGCCCGTGGTCGCCGCGACGGCAAGGCCATTGAACATGCCCACCGCCGCTTCCTTCCACACCACCGCCGGCCAGTGCCGCAGGCTGATCTCGCGCAGCACCAGCCCGCGCATGGTCACGGCAAGCGCCTGCGCGCCGGCGTTGCCCGACTGCCCCGCGACCACCGGCAGCAGCACGGCGAGCGCCGTGAACTTGGCGATGGTGCTCTCGAACAGGCCGACCACCGCCGCGGCGAGGAACGCCGTGAGCAGGTTGATCTGCAGCCAGGGCAGGCGCTTCTTCACGGCGAAGAACGGCCGCGACAGCGCGCGCTCGTCCGGGCTCGCGCCGACCATGGTCTGGATGTCGAGGCTGGTCTCCTCCTCCACCGCCGCCATCAGCTCGGCCTGGCGGATGACGCCGATGAAGCGCCCGGCGTGGTTCACCACCGGCAGCACGGTGATCGGCTCGCGCTGCAGGGTCTCCACCACCTCTTCGCGCGGGTCGAGGTCGCGCACCGCCGCGATCACGCGACGGGTAATTTCGCCGAGCGGCCGCGCGCGGTCGGCGAGCGCGAGGTCCTGCATCTCCACGCGGCCGGCGAGGCGCCCGTCGTCGTCCACCACGAACAGCTCGCGCAGCCCGTGCCGCCGCACGGCGCGCAGGCGCTCGATCGCATCGCCCACCGTCATGCCGGCGCGCAGCGGGCTCACGCGCGTGTCCATCATCTGGCCGGCAGAGTCCTGCGGATAGGCGGCGAGCTCGCGCAGCTCGTGCGCCACTTCCTTGTCGAGGCGCGCGAGCACCTTCTCGCGCTCTGCCGGCTCGAGCTGCGACAGCACGGCGACGCTCGCTGCGGGCTCGGCTTCGGCAAGCACGTGACGCGACAGGTCGGCGGGCAGGCGCTCCAGAACTTCGCGCGCGACGTCGGGCGCGAGCGCCTCCCACGCGCGCACCACGGCGCGCGGCGCGTGCGCGGCGAGCAGCGACGCCGCGTCCTCGATCGACATGGCTTCCAGCTCGCGCGCCGCCTCGCCCGGGAAATCGAGCAGGAAGCGCTGGTTCAGCGCGGCGACCGCGGGCAGCGCGTCAGCGCTCATCGGGTCTCGCGCCGACCTGCCGCACCTGCGGCAGCAGCGTGACCATGGCTTCGGCGCCGCCCGAGAGCGCGTCCCAGTAGCCCAGGGCGAGCATGCCGGCGAGGGTCTCTCCGGGCGCCGCGTGCGCCGCGCGAGCGCTGCGTCCGAGCGCACGCGTCAATGCGTCACGCGTCAGCACGCCCACCAGGCGCTCGTCGGATTCGAGCACCGGCAGCAGCGACGCATGCTCCCATCCCGGGTGGCGCACGGCGCCGGCGAGCGGCGTCTGCGCCGGGATCACGGCCTCAGGCCGGTGCATGATCGACGCGAGCGTCGCGCTGTCCGAAGCGCGCAGCAGCGCCGGCAGAGGCACCCAGCCCTCCAGCCGGCCGTCGCTCGCCGTCACGAACACGCGCTGCACGGTCGCCTCGATGTGGCGCACGCGCTCGAGCGCCTCCGCCGCGCGCGTCGC
>JAOUGZ010000381.1 GCA_029865405.1 Betaproteobacteria bacterium | reverse complement strand
GACGCCAAGTTCCAGAGCGGCGAGTGCGCGATGGCCACCATCAGCGCCGGCGCCCTGGGCGGCACCATCAAGGCGGGCAAGACCGACTGGCAGCTGAACATGCTGCCCTACCACGACGACGTGAAGGGCGCGCCGCAGAACTCCATCATCGGCGGGGCGTCGCTCTGGGTGATGAGCGGTCGCAAGGCCGAGGAGTACAAGGGCGTCGCGCGCTTCTTCTCGTTCCTGTCGCGTCCCGAGGTGCAGATGGAGTGGCACACGAAGACGGGTTACGTGCCGATCACGCTGGCGGCCTATGAGCTGACCAGGAAATCCGGTTTCTACGACAAGAATCCGGGCCGCGACATGGCCGTGCTTCAACTCACGAACAAGTCGCCGACGCCCAACTCCAAGGGCCTGCGCTTCGGCAACTTCGTGCAGGGGCGCACGGTCATCGAGGAAGAGCTGGAAGCGGCAATCGCCGGCAAGAAGACCGCCAAGGCGGCGCTCGACGATGCCGTGAAGCGCGGCAACGAGCTCCTCAGGCAGTTCGAGGCGGCGAACAAGTAAGCGACCGTCCAGTAGCTGCATTCGCCGAGCGGAATGGAAAAACGCGTCGTTTTCCGCTCGGCGTGGCTGCCGTTCGTGCTGGTGGCGCCGCAGCTCGCCATCACGGTGGTGTTCTTCTTCTGGCCCGCGTCGCAGGCCGTCTGGTACTCGTTCCAGCTGCAGGACGCCTTCGGGCTGCGCACGCAGTTCGTAGGGCTGCAGAACTTCTACACGCTGTTCAAGGATCCGAACTACCTGCTGTCGTTCAGGACCACCGCGGTGTTCAGCATCGCGGTCGCGGGGATCGGCATCGGACTGTCGCTGCTCCTTGCCGTGATGGCCGATCGCGTGGTGCGCGGCGCCATGGCCTACAAGACGCTGCTCATCTGGCCTTACGCCGTAGCGGCCGCCGTGGCCGGGGTGCTGTACGCCTTCATGTTCGCTCCGTCGATCGGCATCGTCACCTTCATGCTGCGCCAGTTCGGCGTGCACTGGAACTGGGTGATCGACGGCACCCAGGCGATGCTGCTCGTGATCATGGCGGCGGTGTGGAACCAGATCAGCTACAACTTCCTGTTCTTTCTGGCGGGCTTGCAGTCGATCCCGAAGTCGCTCATCGAGGCGGCGGCGATTGACGGCGCGGGCCCCGGGCGGCGCTTCTGGTCCATCATCTTTCCGCTGCTCTCGCCGACCGCGTTCTTCCTGCTGGTGGTGAACGTCGTCTACGCGTTCTTCGGCACCTTCGGCATCATCGACGCGATCACGCAGGGCGGTCCCGCGCAGTCCACCACGATCCTGGTGTACAAGGTCTACCACGACGGCGTGAAGGCGGCCGATCTCGGGGGCTCGTCGGCCCAGTCGGTGATCCTGATGGCCATCGTCATCGCGCTCACGGTGGTGCAGTTCCGCTACATCGAGCGCCGGGTGCAGTACTGATGGGCGCGCCATGGTAGAGCGGCGGCCCTGGCTCGACTTCCTGTCGCACGGGATCCTGATCCTCGGCGTCATCGTCATCGCGTTCCCGGTGTACGTGACCTTCGTTGCCTCGACGCTGCCGCTCGAGGAGATCATGGTGGCGCCGATGCCGCTCGTTCCCGGCGACCGCCTGATCGAGAACTACTCGCAGGTCTTGTTCGCCGGCACGGCAACCGGGTCGAAGGCGCCGGTGGCGACGATGCTGTTCAACAGCACGGTGGTGGCGCTGTGCATCACCACCGGCAAGATCGTGATCTCGCTGATCTCGGCCTTCGCCATCGTCTACTTCCGCTTCCCGCTGCGCATGTTCTTCTTCTGGATGATCTTCATCACGCTGATGCTGCCGGTGGAGGTGCGCATCATCCCCACCTTCCAGGTGATCGCCGACCTGAACATGCTCAATTCCTACGCGGGTCTCACGCTGCCGCTCATCGCCTCGGCCACCGCGACGTTCCTGTTCCGGCAGTTCTTCATGACCATCCCGGACGAGCTCGCCGAAGCCGCGCGCATGGACGGCGCGGGTCCGATGCGCTTCTTCTGGGACGTGGTGGTGCCGCTGTCCAAGACCAGCATGGCGGCTTTGTTCGTCATCCAGTTCATCTACGGCTGGAACCAGTACCTGTGGCCGCTGCTCATTACCACGGACGAATCCATGTACACGGCGGTGATAGGCATCAAGCGCATGATCGTCGGCGGTGACGCCGCCAACGAGTGGCATCTGGTGATGGCCACGGCGATGCTCGCGCTGCTGCCGCCGGCGGTGGTGGTGCTGGTGATGCAGAAGTGGTTCGTGAAGGGGCTCGTGGAGACCGAAAAATAATGGCCGCCGTCTCGATCCGGAACGTATTCAAGTCCTTCGGGCCCGTGAAGGTGATCCAGGGCATCTCCATGGACATCAAGGACGGCGAGTTCGTGGTGATGGTGGGGCCCTCCGGCTGCGGCAAGTCGACGCTGCTGCGCATGGTGGCCGGGCTGGAGGAGATCTCTTCCGGCGAGATCGCCATCGGCGACCGGGTGGTCAACAACCTCGAGCCCAAGGACCGCAACATCGCCATGGTGTTCCAGAACTACGCGCTCTACCCGCACATGAGCGTGTACGACAACATGGCCTATGGCTTGAGGATCCGCGGGCGCACCAAGGCCGATATCGATGGCCGCGTGCAGCGCGCGGCGGAGATCCTCGAGCTTTCCGAGCTGCTCAAGCGCCGGCCGCGCGAGCTCTCCGGCGGGCAGCGCCAGCGCGTAGCCATGGGGCGCGCCATCGTGCGCGAGCCGCACGTGTTCCTGTTCGACGAGCCGCTGTCCAACCTCGACGCGAAGCTGCGCGTGCAGATGAGGAGCGAGCTGCAGTCCCTGCACCAGCGCCTGAAGACCACCACGCTGTACGTCACGCACGACCAGGTGGAGGCGATGACGCTCGCGCACCGCATGCTGATCATGAATGCGGGCAAGAGCGAGCAGATCGGCGCGCCGCTCGAGGTGTACCAGAAGCCCGCCACCACCTTCGTCGCCGGCTTCATCGGCTCGCCGCCGATGAACCTGATTCCGGGACGCATCGGGGAGGGCGGCAAGGTGCTCGACGCCACCGGCAACGGCGGGGTGCAGGTGCGCCTGCCCGAGCCGCGCGCCGCGTTCGACGGCCGCAACGTGCTGCTCGGCGTGCGCCCGGAGCACTTTGACACCTGCGAGCCCGGCGCGGCGATGATGAACCCCGACATCGACTTCATCGAGCTGCTGGGTTCGGACTCGCTCGTCTATGGGCACCTCGGCGCGGACAAGAGCGGCGCGCGCGTCGCGGCGCGCCTGCACGTCTCGGTCGTGGCGAAGCAAGGGCAACTGCCCCTGCGCTTCTCCGCGGAGCACATGCACCTGTTCGATCCCGAAAGCGGCAAGCGCCTCGAGGCGTGACGCGCTGGCCCTACCCGAAGGTCCTGGCGCACCGTGGGGGCGGCACGTTGGCGCCGGAAAACACGCTCGGCGCCATCCGCCTCGGCGCGCAGATGGGCTTCAAGGGCGTCGAGTTCGACGTCATGCTGGCGGGCGACGGCACCCCGGTGCTGATCCACGATCAGACGCTCAAGCGCACCACGCGCGCGCGCGGCGAGGTGGCGCACACGCCGTACGCCGATCTGGCGCGCCTCGACGCCGGCGCCTGGCACGGCGCGCGCTGGCGCGGCGAGAAGATTCCGCGGTTCGAGGACGCGGCGCGCCTGTGCCGCGAGCACGGCATATGGGCCAACGTCGAGATCAAGCCGGCGCACGGCTTCGAGCGACGCACGGGCGAGGCCGTGGCGCGCGCGGCGGCAGAGCTCTGGCGGGGCGCGGA
>JAOUGZ010000380.1 GCA_029865405.1 Betaproteobacteria bacterium | reverse complement strand
GAGACACTCGCATGCAGCACGTCCGCTTCGGCCGCACCGGCCTGCACGTCTCGCGCCTGTGCCTGGGCACCATGACCTTCGGCCTGCAGTGCGACGAGAAGACTTCGTTCGCCATCCTCGATGCCGCCGCCGCCGGGGGCATCACCTTCCTCGACACTGCGAACGCCTACCCGCTCGGCGGCAAGCTCGAGGACATGGGGCGCACCGAGGAAATCCTCGGCAAGTGGCTGAAAGGCAAACGCGAGCAGTTCGTGATCGCCACCAAGTGCAGCGGCAAGATGGGCGCCGCGCCCTGGCAGCAGGGCACCTCGAGAAAGCACGTGCTGGGCGCCATCGACGAGTCGCTCCGGCGCCTCGGCACCGACTACGTCGATCTCTACCAGGTGCACCACTTCGATGCCAATACGCCGGTGGATGAGACCGTGGAAGCCTTCGACGCGGTGGTGAAGGCCGGCAAGGCGCGTTACGTCGGCGTCTCCAACTATCACGCCTACCGCGTCGCGCGCGCGCTCGGGCGCGCCGAAGCGCTGCGGCTGACCCGGCTCGTCTCGGTGCAGCCGCGCTACAACCTGCTTTTCCGCCAGATCGAGCGCGAGCTGCTGCCGTTTTGCGCGGAGGAAGGTCTCGCCGTGATCCCGTACAACCCGCTCGCCGGCGGACTGCTCACCGGCAAGCACCAGCGCGCCGCGCCGCCGCCGGCCGGCACCCGCTTCACGCTGGGCGCCGCCGCCAAGACCTACACCGAGCGCTACTGGCAGGAACGGGAGTTCGACACCGTGGCCGCTTTCGTCAAGCTGGCGAGGGACGCCGCGCACGAGCCGGCAACGCTCGCCGTGGCCTGGGTGCTCGCCCACCCCGCCGTCACCTCGCCGCTCATCGGCGCCAGCAAGCCCGAGCAGCTCAAGGCGAGCATCGCCGCCGCCGACCTGAAGCTCGACCCGGCGCTCAAGGCGAAGCTCGACGAGCTCTCGCACGAGTACCGCATGGGCGACGCCGCGCGCTAGCTGCCCGATGCCGAAACAACTCCTCGCGGAGTACCCGCGGGCCACCGCGCGCTACGACGAGATGTTCGCGACGCCGCAGGCGCCGCGCGCGCACTGGCAGGCGCTGTTCGCACAGCTCGCCGGGGAGTCCGCGGAGCGCATGCGCGAGCGCCTGCAGGCAGTGCAGCGCCAGGTGCGCGAAAACGGCGTCACCTACAACGTGTACGCGGATCCTCAGGGCGCCGACCGGCCCTGGGAGCTCGATCTCCTGCCGCTCATCCTGCCGCAGGACGAATGGGCGTCGATCGAGGCGGCGATCGCGCAGCGCGCGACGCTGCTCAACCGCATCCTGATCGACGTCTACGGCGAGCAGCGTTTGCTGAAGGACGGCCTGCTGCCGCGGGCGCTCGTGCACGGCAACGCGGGGTTCCTGCGCCCATGTCACGGCGTGCGTGTGCCGGGCGACGTCATGCTGCACCTGTATGCGGCCGACCTCGCGCGCTCGCCCGATGGCCGCTGGTGGGTGCTGCACGACCGCACGCAGGCCCCCTCCGGCGCCGGCTACGCGCTCGAGAACCGCATCGTCATCTCGCGCGCCTTCCCCGAGCTGTTCCAGGACCTGAAGGTGCAGCACCTGGCGAGCTTCTTCGCCACGCTGCGCGACAGCCTCGCGCACTGGGCGCCGCAGAGCGCGGGCGCCGCCCCGTCCGGGCCGCCCCTGACGGTGCTGCTCACGCCGGGGCCGCACAACGAAACGTACTTCGAGCACACCTACCTGGCGCGCTATCTCGGCCTGCCGCTCGTCGAAGGCCACGACCTCACGGTACGCGAGGGCTGCGTATGGCTGAAGACGCTCTCGGGCCTGCAGCGCGTGCATGCCATCCTCAGGCGCCAGGACGACCAGTACTGCGATCCGCTGGAGCTGCGCGCGGACTCCGCGCTCGGCGTGCCGGGCCTGGTGGACGCCGTGCGCCGCGGCAACGTCCTCGTCGCCAACGCCCTCGGCTCGAACCTGCTCGAATCGAGCACGCTGTTCGGGTTCCTGCCGGGCATCTGCGAGCGGCTCCTCGGCGAGCCGCTTGCCATGCCCAGTGTCGCCACCTGGTGGTGCGGCGAGCCCGCTGCGCTCGAGGACGTGATCGCCAAGATGGCGCGCCTCGTGATCAAGGCCGCGTTCCCGCAGCAGCGCATCGAGCCCATGTTCGGGGAGGATCTCGACGAGCGCGGCCGAAAGCGCGTCGCAGCGATGCTGCGCGCGCGGCCCAACGACTACGTGGCGCAGGAGCTGGTGCAGCTCTCCCAGGCCCCGGTGTGGGACCGCGCCCATCCGCGGCGGCTGCTGGCGCGCGCGATCGGCCTGCGCGTGTACGCCTGCGCCAGCCCCAACGGCTACGTCGTGATGCCGGGCGGACTCACGCGCGTGGCGAGCGCGGGCGATGCGCGCGTGATCTCCATGCAGCGCGGCGGCTCGAGCAAGGACGCCTGGGTGATGGCGGCCGGGCCCGTCAATACCTTCAGCCTGCTGCGGCACGAGGTGGGACCGCAGGACCTGGTGCGCGCGGGCACCAACCTGTCGAGCCGGGTGGTCGAGAACCTGTACTGGTTCGGGCGCTACTGCGAGCGCGGCGACGCCATGGCGCGGCTGCTGCGCGTCGCGTTCGGGCGCATGGCCGATGATGCGCCCATTGACGGCACCCACGGCATGGCCGCCCTGGTGGCGTTGCTGCGCCGCGCGGACGTGCTGCCCGCGGGAAAGGCGCGGCCCAGCGACGCCGAGCTCGTCGAGGCGCTGCGCGCGGCCGTCGTCGACGACTCGCGGCCGGGCCTCGCGCGCGGCCTTCGCGAGCTCTCGCACGTGGCCTCGCATCTGCGCGAGCGGTTGTCGCTGGACAACTGGCGCACCCTGAACCGCATGTCGCGCGAGCACGGCCAGCGCGCGCGCGCCCCGGCGCTCGCCGACGTGCTCGAGGCGCTGGACAGCACCATCGCCGACTTCACCACGCTCTCGGGCTTCGCGCTCGACGGCATGGCGCGCGATCCCGGGTGGCGCTTCCTGTCGGTCGGCCGGCGCACCGAGCGCCTGGAAATGCTCTGCGCCACGCTGCGCGAGGCACTCGATGGTCCGGCGGATGCGGACCTGACCTGGCTGCTGCGCCTCACGGATTCGATCATTACCTACCGCGCGCGCTACTCGACGCGGCCGCAGTGGCTGCCGGCGCTCGACCTCCTCGTACGGGACGAGGCCAACCCGCGCTCCATCGCCTTCCAGGTGATCGGCCTGCGCGACTACGCGCGGCGCCTCGAGGAGCTGTTCGGCGAGATCGGCGACGAGAAGTTCGAGGGCGCGGCGGCCGCGCTCGCCGCGCTCGACCCGGGCGCCGACCTGCGCCACGGCAGCCCGCGGCTCGCCGCGCTTCTCGATGAGTGCCAAGGCGCGGCCCATCGCCTCGACGAGCAGCTCGGGCATCGCTTCTTCAGCCACGTCGGCGAGGCGACGCGCCAGACGTTCGCGACCTAGCGAGCCTGCCGTGCGCCTGCAGGTCGTCCACGAGACCCATTACACGTATGCCAGCCCGGTGCTGCTGTCGCAGCAGCTGCTGCACCTGCGACCGCGCGCACTGCCGTGGCAGAAGTGCACCGCGCACCGCCTCTCGGTCGAGCCGCATCCGGGTGAGTTCGCCGAACGCGAGGACTACTTCGGCAACCCGGTGGCGCAGCTGCTGATCGCCGCGCCGCACGACGAGCTGCTGGTGCGCGCCGCATCGACCCTGGAGATCGCGCCCCGCGAGCGGGCCGCGCTCGGCCTGCCGCGCGCGCCTTGGGAGGCGGCGCGCGAGCAGGCGCGCTCGGCG
>JAOUGZ010000379.1 GCA_029865405.1 Betaproteobacteria bacterium | reverse complement strand
GCGAACTGCCAAATGCGCTCTGCAGTTTCCAGTTCACCTTGGGCTGCTGCGCCTGCGCGCTGTTCATCGCGAAGACTGCGGTCACGGCCAGTGCAGCCGCCGTCAGTGTCGCGGATTTCCTGATCATCATGGGTCACTCCTCCGGTTTTGTAGTCAGGGCCGTCCGCGTCAGGGCGGGTGCCCGATCCGCGCCTCCCGAGCGCGCCTGCGGGAAGTCTAACAGGCAGCGGACGGGGAATCATAGTTCACCAGCCGGTGAACTCCAACCGAACAAACTTGTTGCACCGCAGCGGCGAAACGCCCGGCGCAGGCGACGATGGCCTTGCCGTTGCGATGCCCTATCATGCGACGCACTCCAGGTCGAAGACGCGCCTGAGCAGGCGCGCCCAGCCCGTGCGCGCCGGCGCGCCGTGCGCCTGTTCGTCTGAAGGGACGCTGGTATTTCGTGCCGGGCCCGGCACGATTGCACCACGCAGCCTGGCATTGGGCGCCAGCACGCCGTGAAAACGGAGCAGATGCAGGCGCGGGCGCGGCACGAGCGCCGCCAAGCGCTGCATGAATTCCAGCGGCGACAGCACGATGTGCGTGGCGCCGTCGCGCCGTCCGCCTTGATCCGCCAATGCCGGTCGTGCAGACTCGTCACCTGGGAGAAGCGATCATGCCGAAGATGCCGGAACTTGCCGTGCCCGGGCCGCAACGCGACTTCGTCGGCTACGGCCGCCATGTGCCGAAGGTAAGGTGGCCTGGCGGGGCGCGCGTCGCGGTCAACCTGGTCATCAACTACGAGGAAGGCTCGGAAGTGCAGATGGGCGCCGACGGGCGCAACGAGACCATCCTCGGGGAGATGGCGCTGGGGCTGGAGTCGACGTACCGCGACCTAGCGCTGGAGTCGGTGTACGAGTACGGATCGCGCGCCGGGATCTGGCGGCTGCAGCGCCTGCTGGATGCGCGCGGCGTGCCGGTCACGGTGTTCGCCGGCGCGGTGGCGCTGGAGCGCAATCCGCAGGTCGCGGCCTGGCTGCGGGATTCGGAGCACGAAGTCTGCAGTCATGGCTGGCGCTGGGAAGAGGTGTGGAAGCTCACGCGCGAAGAGGAACGCGCGCACATCGCCGCGGCGGTGGCGTCCTTCCGGGCCACCTGCGGGCGGCGGCCGCTGGGCTGGTACTGCCGCTACGGGCCCTCGGTGCATACCCGCGGGCTGCTGGTGGAGGAAGGCGGCTTCGAGTACGACGCGGATGCCTACAACGACGACCTGCCGTACTTCGTCCCGGTCGGCGGCACGTCGCACCTTGTGGTGCCGTACTCGTTAACCTACAACGACGCGCGCTTCGTCACCGGCACCGGCTACGGCAGCCCGGCGGATTTCCTCGACAACCTGCGCCGCGGCTTCGACCAGCTGTGGGACGAGGGCGCCACCGCCCCGCGCATGATGAGCATCGGCCTGCACCCGCGCCTGGTGGGGCAGGCCTCGCGGGCCCACGCGCTGGCCGAGTTCCTCGACCATGCGCGGGCAAAAGGCGAGGTCTGGTTCGCCACGCGCCTGGAGATCGCCAGGTGGTGGCGGGCGCATCACCGGGAGTTCGAGGCGGGCTGAGCGCGCGCGGTGGCGTTGATGCAGGGGGCCGGCCGTCGTCAATCCGGAGGAATGCCCCAGCGCTCCGGCTCGTGGCATTCGAACAACTCGATCAGCAGTTCGTCCGGCCCGGAGACCATCACGTACTTGAAGGACTTCTCCTCGCGAACCGGGTTGCGGAACGCGTAACCGCGCGCGGTCATTTCGCGGACCAGCCCGGCGAGATCGTCGGTCTCGATGCCCAGGTGATGAAACGCGCCGCCACGAGGCGCCCTGGGGGGCTGGTGATAGACCCCGATGAAGGCGCGGCCGACCTGCAGGCGCACGACCCGCGAACCGGCCACCACCTCGTCCCAGACGACGGTGGCGCCGAACATGGTCTGGAAGAAGCCGACCGTGGCGTCGGGGTCGGAGGCGAAGAGGTGGGCGTGGTCGAGGCTGATGCGCATGGTGGTTAGCCGGGGCGGGTGGGGGTGGCTGTATTTGACACGGTCAGGTCGCCGAGGAGGCCGAACGCAATATTCTTGAGGTGCGCGTCGATCCCCTCGCTCCCATTGATAGAATGTTTACGCCGCACGAACGCGTCTCTGCTCGAGGCTCTGAACGTGCTCAACGTCCGCCCGGCCACCAAAAGGGCGTTGAACAAAAGATGCTCGGGCACGCAAGCAGCGATCGACGCATTCGATCGCCCGTCGAGCGTGCATCAAGCCAGAAAAGTCCCCCCTACTCCCACTCGATGGTGGCGGGCGGCTTGGAGGAAATGTCGTAGGTGACGCGGTTGATGCCGCGCACTTCGTTGATGATCCGGCTGGAGACTCGCGCCAGCAACTCGTGCGGCAGCGGCGCCCAGTCCGCTGTCATGAAGTCGGTAGTCTGCACGGCGCGCAGGGCGACGACGTACTCGTAGGTGCGGCCGTCGCCCATCACGCCCACCGATTTGACCGGCAGGAATACGGCGAAGGCCTGCGCCGTCTTGTCGTACCAGTCGGCGGCACGCAGCTCCTGGATGAAGATGTCGTCCGCCCGGCGCAGCAGCTCGGCGTACTCGCGCTTCACCTCACCGAGGATGCGTACGCCGAGCCCCGGCCCGGGGAACGGGTGGCGGAACACCATTTCGCGCGGCAGGCCGAGGGCAAGGCCGAGCTCGCGCACCTCGTCCTTGAACAGCTCGCGCAGGGGCTCGAGCAGCTGCAGGTGCAGCGTTTCCGGCAGGCCGCCGACGTTGTGGTGCGACTTGATGCTCTGCGCCTTCTTCGTCTTTGCGCCCGCCGATTCGATGACGTCCGGGTAGATGGTGCCCTGCGCCAGCCACTTGGCGTTCTTCACCTTGCCTGCTTCGCGCTGGAACACTTCGACGAAATGCCGGCCGATGATCTTGCGCTTGGCCTCGGGATCCCCCACCCCGGTGAGCGCAGCGTAGAAATCCGCCGCCGCGTCCACGTGGATCACCTTGACACGCAGGTGCCTGGCGAAGGTCTCCATGACCTGCGCCGCCTCGTTGAGGCGCAGCAGGCCGTGATCGACGAACACGCAGGTGAGTTGCGCGCCGATCGCCTTGTGGAGGAGCGCGGCCGCCACCGAGGAGTCGACGCCGCCGGACAGCCCGAGGATCACCTCGTCCTTGCCGACCTGATCGCGAATGCGCGCCACGGCCTCGCTGACGTAATCGGGCATGCGCCAGTCGCCGGCGCAGCCGCAGATGTCGAGCACGAAGCGCTGCAGGACGCGCGCGCCCTGGGGCGTGTGGGTGACCTCGGGGTGGAACTGCACGCCGTAGAAGCGGCGCTGCTCGTCGGCCATGGCGGCGATCGGGCAGGCCGCGGTCGAGGCCATGAGCTTGAAGCCGGACGGCAGCTCGGTCACCTTGTCGCCGTGGCTCATCCACACGCGCAGCAGGCCATGGCCCTCGGGACTGCGCACGTCCTCGATGCCTTCCAGGAGCCTGGTGTGGCCGCGCGCGCGCACTTCGGCGAAGCCGAACTCGCGGACCTTGCCCGCCTCCACCTTGCCGCCGAGCTGCTGCGCCATGGTCTGCATGCCGTAGCAGATGCCGAGGACCGGCACGCCGAGTTCGAACACCGCGACGGGCGCGCGCGCCGTCGACTCCTCGTAGGCGGACATGTGGCTGCCGGAAAGAATCACGCCCTTGGGCGCGAACGCGCGCACGAAGGCGTCGTCGACGTCGCAGGGATGGATCTCGCAGAACACCTTGGCTTCGCGCACGCGCCGCGCGATCAGCTGCGTGTACTGCGCCCCGAAATCG
>JAOUGZ010000019.1 GCA_029865405.1 Betaproteobacteria bacterium | reverse complement strand
CCGGTCACCGTCGCCGTGGACGCGAAAGGCGTGTCGGTGCACCAGACCGGCCCTGACGACTGGCAGAAAAAGATCATCCAGCTGAAGATCCCGGTGCACGCCGCTTGAACGGCGGCACGCGCTGGCCTGCGGTCTGGGCCGTGTTCGCCGGGGGCCTCATCTGCGGCGCGTACATCGGCAAGGTGCCGCCCGCGCTGCCGGCGCAGCGCGCGGAGCTCGGACTCACGCTGGTCGAGTCTGGCTTCATCGCCACCACGTTCAACGTCATCGGGCTGCTCGTCGGCATGTTCGTGGGCGTGCTGTGCGATCGTTTCGGCCACAAGCGCCTCGGGTTGGCGGGATTGGCGGTCATGTGCCTGGCCGGGTTGCTGGGCGCCGCCGCGTGGGACTTTCCTTCGCTTCTCACATCGCGCTTCTTGGAGGGCCTCGGCTTCATGCTGTTCGCGGTTTCCGGGTCGGCGCTGATGGCGGCGACGGCCGCCGATCCGCGCGACCGCCCCAAGGTCATGGGACTGTGGAGCGCGTACATGCCCTCCGGCGGCAGCGCCGCGATGTTCCTGGCGCCCCTGGTACTCGCGGCCTGGGGCTGGCGCGGGATGTGGGTGATCCTGGCGATCGTGGCGGCGCTGTGCTTCGTGCTGGTGGCGCGGCTCGCGCCGACGCCGCGCTACGGCACCGTGAGCTCGATGAAACTCGCGCTCGAATCCTTGGCGCAGCCCGGCAGCGTGGCGCTCGCCCTGCTGTTCGCGTTCTATGTTGCGCAGTGGACTTCGGTGATGATCTGGCTGCCGACGTTCCTGGTCGACGAACGGGCCATGGCGCCAGGCGCGGCGTCGCTTCTCACTGCCTTCATGGTGCTGGTGAATGTGCCCGGCAACCTCGGCGGCGGCTGGCTGCTGGCGCGCGGCGTACGGCGCGGGCCGCTGATCCTCGCCGCCTGCGCCGCGATGATCGTGACGGATATCGGCATGCTGAGCGGCTTGCTGCCGGATGGGCTGCGCTATTTTTCTGTTCTTGTCTTCTCGCTGTGCGTGGGCGTCATTCCGGCATGCATCTTTTCGGGAGTCGTGGCGCACGCGAAGACGCCACAACATGTCGGCACCACCAACGGCATGGTCATGCAGACATCGCAGGCCGGGCAGTTCTTCGGGCCAATCCTGCTGGTGTGGCTGGCGTCGGATTTCGGCGGATGGGGCGCGTCGCTGTGGGCGATGCTTGCCTTTGCCGCGGGCGGCGCGCTGTGCGGCTACGCCGTCTTGCGCATCGAGGCGCGCGGCGCGCATGCGCGCTCCGTTGACACCGGGTGAATCCGGGGCGCAGAATGAACACATTGTATACACGGAACCCCCGATGAGCGATCCGGTGACCCTGAGGCTTGACCCCGCGACCCGCAAGCGCCTGGACCAGCTCGCACAGGCCACCGAGCGCAGCCGCGCCGCGCTCGCGGCGGACGCGGTCCGGCAGTACCTGGACCTGAACGAGTGGCAGATCGCCGCCATCGAGGCGGGCGTGAAGGAAGCCAATCGCGGCCAGCTGATCGACCACGCCAGGCTGAAGGCCAAGTGGGAGAGGCGGCTTGCGGCTGCGCTGGACAAAGCTCGCTGAGGCGGACCTCGACGAGATCGCCCGCTACATCGGCCAGGACAGTCCGGCCGCCGCGGCGCGGGTCGTGCTGGAGCTCGTCGACCAAGCGGAGACGCTGCTGCCGCGGCACCCGGCAATCGGGCGGGCCGGACGAGTGCTCGGCACTCGCGAGCTGGTGATCGGCAACCTGCCCTACGTGATCGCGTACCGGGTGCGGGACAGGGACGTGGAGATCCTGCGTGTCCTGCACACGTCGCGGGCGCGGCCGGAGGGGATGTAGCAACCTCGACGCGGGCTAGAATTCGATCACCCAAGGAGATCCCCCATGCGCCAAGTCCAGATCTGCGAAGTCGGCCCGCGCGACGGGCTGCAAAACGCCAAGCAGCTCATGCCGACCGAAACGAAGAAGGCCTGGATCAGCGCCCTCGCTGCCGCCGGCCTGAACGAAATCGAGGTCGGCTCCTTCGTCCCGCCAAAGCTCATCCCGGCGATGGCCGACACCGGCGAGGTCGTGAAGCACGCGCTGACCATCCCCGGTCTCAAGGTTGTGGCACTGGCCCCTAACGTGAAGGGTTTCGAGCGCGCGCGCGCGGCCGGCGCGCACAAGATCACTTTCCCGGTTTCGGCGTCGCACCAGCACAGCGTCGCCAACGTGCGCATGACCCCAGACCAAATGGTCGAGGAAGTGCGCAAGGCCGCGCAGATGCGCGGCAAGGACGGGCCAGAGATCGAGGGTGCGGTCTCCACCGCGTTCGGCTGCACGATGCAGGGCAACGTCCCCGAGGACGAAGTGGTGCGCATCGCCGTGGCCTTGGCCGAGTTCTGCGAAGGCGTGGCGCTCGCCGACACCGTCGGTTACGCCAATCCGGCGCAGGTCAGACGCGTGTTCAAGCGCGTGAAGCAGGCGATCGGCGACAAGCTCGAAGGCGCGCACTTCCACAACACGCGCGGCCTGGGGCTCGCCAACGCCCTCGCCGCCTACGAGGAAGGCGTGCGCTCGTTCGATTCGTCGATGGGCGGCCTCGGCGGCTGCCCGTTCGCGCCCGGCGCGAGCGGCAATGTGATCACCGAGGATCTGGTCTTCATGTTCGAAAGCATGGGCGTGCAGACCGGCATCGACTTCGACAAGCTCCTCGCCGCAAGAAAGATCATGCACGGTGGCGTGCCCGACGAGCCGCTCTACGGCCACATGGCGCTCGCCGGCTTGCCCAAAGGATTCCGTGCTGCCGCTTGAGGGGGTGCGCGTCGTAGAGTTCGCGCACATGGTGATGGGCCCCTCCTGCGGGCTCGTGCTCGCGGACCTGGGCGCCGAAGTGATCAAGGTCGAGCCGCTCGAAGGCGACAACACGCGCCGCCTGATGGGCGCAGGCGCCGGTTTCTACGCAATGTTCAACCGCAACAAGAAGAGCCTCGCCCTCGACCTGAAGAAGCCGGAAGGCAGGGAGATTGCGCTCAAGCTCATCGACAGCGCCGATGCCCTGACGGAGAACTTCCGCCCGGGCGCGCTGGAGAAGATCGGCTTCGGCTACGACGCGCTGAAGGCGCGCAACCCGCGCCTCGTCTACTGCACGATGAAGGGTTTCCTCTCCGGACCCTACGAGCACCGCCCGGCGCTCGACGAGGTCGTGCAGATGATGGGCGGCCTCGCCTACATGACCGGGCTGCCCGACCGGCCCCTGCGCGTCGGCTCGTCGGTGAACGACATCATGGGCGGCATGTTCGCCGCCATCGGCATCCTCGCCGCGCTGCGCGAGCGCGAGAAGACCGGCAAGGGCACGCTGGTGCGCAGCGCATTGTACGAAAACACGGCGTTCCTGGTAGCGCAGCATATGGCGCAGCTCGCCATCACCGGCGAGGAGCCGCCGCCGATGGCGACGAAGAAGCCCGCCTGGGGCGTGTACGACATCTTCAGCACGAAAGACGGCGACCGATTATTCGTCGGCGTGGTCACCGATACGCAGTGGGAGGTGTTCTGCCGCGAGTTCGGCGCCGGCGCGCTCGCGGCCGATGCCCGGCTGAAGACCAACGGCCAGCGCGTAGCGGCGCGCGACTGGCTCCTGCCGAAGCTGCAGGAAATTCTGCTGCAGCACACCAAGGCGGAGCTGGCGCAGAAGCTGGAGGCGATCGGCCTGCCCTTCGCGCCGATCACGCGCCCGCGCGACCTGTTCGGCGACCCGCACCTCAACGCGGGCGGCATGGTGGAGACGAAGGACCCGCGCGGCACCACCTTCAAGGTGCCCGGGCTGCCGCTCGAGCTGGGCGGCAAGCGGCTTGCGCTGCGCAATCAGCCGCCGCGGTTGTCGCAGGACGCGCGCGAGCTGCTCGAGTCGCTGGGCTATGCGCCCGCGCGCATCGATGCGCTCATCGCCCGCAAGACGATCGCTGCGCCGCAGTAGCGCGCCGGGCTTACTGCAGCGCTTCGGCGCCCGCCTTTGCCACTTCGGCATCCTGGTGGCCGGCCACTCCCGAAACTCCGATCGCGCCGATGATCTTGCCGTCCACGATGATCGGCAGGCCCCCGTCCGCCGCCACCATGCGGTGGAACTGCAGATAGCGCCAGCCCTCGGCGCCCTTCGCCAGCGCATCCTGCAGGACCTTGGTGTTGCGCCGATACCCGCACGCCGCCCACGCCTTATCCTGCGCCACCATGGGAGCGGCGATCTGGGTGTTGTCCATCTTCTGCATCAGGACGAGATTGCAGCCTGAATCGAGTATCGCAATGGCCACCGACCATTTGTTCTTGCGCGCCTCGGCTTCCCCGGCAGCATAGGCCTTGCGGGCCTGATCGAGCGTGATCGGCGCCCCGTAGGGCTGCGCCAGAGCAACCGCAGGGGCAGTACAAAGCAGAACGGCGGCGATGGCAATCAGCTTTTTCATTGTCCCTCCCATGTGGCGGTGAATGGATAACATTGCGCGACGGCGCATATTCCCGCAAGTGCATCGTATCGGCCCGGCTAGGTGCCAAGGGCGTCGATCCCCGCCCGGGCGATCTTCTCGTCGTCGTGCGACTGCACGCCCGAGACGCCGACGCCGCCGATGCACGTGCCCTCGACCACGATCGGCACGCCGCCCTGCACCGGCAGGATGCCGGGCATCCTCAGCATTTCCGGCCGCGTCTTGATGCGCTCCTGCCATTCGCCCGAGGTGCGGCGCGACTCCGCCGCGGTGCGCCCCTTGGCGACGGCGATGCGCGCGTTGGCGGGCGACGCGCCATCCATGCGCACGAAGTGCAGCAGGTGGCCGCCGTCGTCCAGGATGGCGATAGCAACGTTCCAGTCGTTGCGCCGCGCCTCGGCGAGCGCGGCGGCCGAGAGCTTCTCGCAGTCGGCAAGCGTGAGGGCCTGCCGCGCCTTCATTGCAGCGCCTGCCGGATCTGCTCGAGCGCGCCCGGATCCTCGATCGTCGTCAGGTCGCCCGGGTCGCGCTTCTCGCACAGCGCCTGGATCGAGCGCCGCAGCACCTTGCCCGAGCGCGTCTTCGGCAGCAGCGTGACGAAGAACACGCGCCCCGGACGGCCGATGGCGCCGAGCTGCTTGTCGACCGTCTGCATCACCTCGCCTTCGAGCTTCATGCGCGCGTCGCGGGAGGCGATGCTCGCCGGATCCTTCACTACGGCGAACGCCATCGGCAGCTGGCCCTTGAGCGGATCGGCAACGCCGACCACCGCACACTCGGCGATGCCCGGGTGCATGTTCACTGCTTCCTCGATCTCCCGCGTGCCCAGGCGGTGCCCGGCGACGTTGATGACGTCGTCGGTGCGCCCGAGGATGAAGTAGTAGCCGTCCTTGTCGCGGATGCCCCAGTCGAACGTCGAGTAGACCAGCTGGTCCTTGAAATCGGTGAAATAGGTCTGCACGAAGCGCTCGTCGTCGCCCCAGACCGTGCTCATGCAGCCCGGCGGCAGCGGCGGCGCGATGGCCACCACCCCCTTCTCGCCGTGCGCCACCGGCTTGCCGGTCGATTCGTGCAGCAGCCGCACGTCGTAGCCGTACACGGGGAAGCTCGGCGACCCCATCTTGAGCGGCGTCTTCTCCACGCCGGGATGCGCCGAGAGCAGCGGCCAGCCGGTCTCGGTCTGCCAGTAATGGTCGATCACCGGCCGGCCGAGCGACTCGGAGATCCAGCGATGAGTCGGCTCGTCGAGCGGCTCGCCGGCAAGGAACAGGTGCTTGAGCGTGGAGAGGTCGTATTTCTTCAGGAACGCGACGTCGTGCTTCTTCAGCACGCGCACGGCGGTCGGCGCCGAGAACATCACCGCCACCTTGTGGTCCTGCACGATCTTCCACCACACGCCCGCGTCGGGCCGCACCGGCACGCCTTCGTACATGATGGTGGTCATGCCGGCGAGGAGCGGCGCGTAGATGATGTAGGAGTGCCCGACCACCCAGCCGATGTCCGACGTCGTGAAGATGGTTTCCCCGGGACCCCCGCAGAAGATCCGCTCCATCGACGAAGCGAGCGCCACGGCGTAGCCGCCGACGTCGCGCTGCACGCCCTTGGGCTTGCCCGTCGTGCCCGAAGTGTAGAGGATGTAGGACGGCTCGTTCGATTCCAGCCACGCGCAGGGCACTTGCGCGCCCGCGTGCTTGCCGGCGAGCTCTTGCCAGTCCACGTCGCGCCCCGCGGTGACTGCCATCTTCGGGTCGAGACCCCGGCGGAACAGCAGCACCTTGCGCGGCGGGTGCTGGGCGAGCTTGAGCGCTTCGTCGACCAGCGCCTTGTACAGGACCGGCTTGCCCATCCGGCTGCCGCCGTCGGCCGTGATCATGAGGGAAGGCTTCGCGTCATCGATGCGGGCCGCGAGGCTCGCCGCAGCGAAGCCGCCGAACACCACCGAGTGGATCGCGCCGATGCGCGCGCAGGCGAGGATGGCGAAGCAGGCCTCTGGAATCATCGGCATGTAGATGATGACCCGGTCGCCGCGCTTCACGCCGAGCGCCTGCATCATGGCGGCGACGCGGTTCACCTCGGCGTGCAGCTCGCGATAGGTGAAGTGCTTCTCGTCGTTCACTTCGGTCGAGATCCAGACCAGGGCCTTCTGCGAGCCGCGCGCCTGAAGATGGCGATCGAGGGCGTTGTGGCACAGGTTGGTCTCGCCGCCGACAAACCACCGGGCGAACGGCGGGCGCGCGTACTCGAGCACTTTGGCGAAAGGCTTCTGCCAGTGGATGAGCTTCGCTTCCTCCCGCCAGAACCCGTCGCGGTCGGTGATGGATCGCTTGTGGAAATCCCGGTAAGTCGTTTTCATCCTCCCCTCCTCCCGCTACTTTACGCGCTGCAGCGCCTTCATGACCGCCTCCGCGGTCGGCTCGCTCTGCAGCCGCTTGCTCGCTGCGCGCAGCAAGGGCGCGAGGCGGCGCAGCACCTCGAGCGCCGCGTCTTCCCTGCGATCGGCCGGGATGCCCTCCAGCACCTGCAGTGCGCGCTCGATCTCCGCGGACAGGCCGCGCGCCGGCGCGGCCGTTCGGGGCGGCGGCGCCAGCTCCGCCTGCGCCAGGCGGCTCGAGGCGAGCCGCATCAGCTCCTCCATCGTCGCCGCGGCGTCGGCGCCGAGCGCCGCGACCCCGATGCTCGCCTGGATCTTGAGCGAGCGCCCCTGGAACTCGATTCGGGCGTTGACGAGCTGCTCGCGCAGGCGGCGGGCGAACGCCGCCGCCTGCGGCGCTGCCGTGCCGCCCAGCAGCACGCTGAACGTGTCCTCGCCCGAGCGGCCCAGGGAATCCTCGGCGCGCAGCACGCCCTGGATCGCGCGGGCGATCTTCGCCAGCAATTGCCCGGCGACCGCCTTGCCCTCGCTGCCGGCGATCGGCCGGTGCGAATCGATGCGAAAGGTGACCACCGAGAGCGCGGCGCCGTGGCGGCGCGCGTACGCGAACTGCTTGCGCCCTTCGGTGAGCAGATAGTGCAGCGACAACGCGCCGGTCAGCGGGTCGTGCGTGGCGGTTTCGGCGACCGCCTTGCGGCTCTCGCGCGCATCGGCCTTCGCGCGTATCAGCCGCAGCTGGTTGTCGATGCGCGACAGCACCTCGGTGGCGTCGGCGTTCTTGGATATGAAATCGGTGGCGCCGCAATCGCGCACGCGCTTGCGCGTCGCCTCGTCCTCGTCGCCCGAGATGACGATCACCGGCAGGCGCCGGATGCGCTCGTCCTGCGCGCCGCGGATCAGCCCGAGCACCCCGAAGCCGTCCAGGCGCGGCATCGAGATGTCGCAGAACACGAGCTGCACGGCGGCGTCCTCCGCGATCGCCTTCCAGCCCGCTTCGCCGTCGGCTTCCTCGCGTACGTCCAGGCTCGACTCGAGGATGCGCCGGAACGTGGTGCGCACGAACTTCGAGTCGTCGATGATCAGGACCCGCGGCCGCCCCGCGCCGGGCTTGAGCGCCATGAGGCTCAGCCCGCCATGTCGATGACCACGCGCCGCGTGACCTTGGCGTTGATGAAGTCGTCGAACACCTTGGGCAGCTCGGCGAACGGCACGGTGCGCGCCATCTCCTTGAGCATCGGCGGGCGCATGTCGGTGGCGAGCCGCCGCCATACCTCGCGCTCGAGCTCCGGCGTCGGGCAGTCGGTGGAATTGATGCCGAGCAGGCTCACGCCGCGCAGGATGAACGGCAGCACGGTGGTGCTGAGGCCCGGGCTCGCAGCCAGGCCGATGGCGGCAATGACGCCGTTGAGCTTCATCGTGCTTGCCATCCAGGCGAGCACCTCGCCGCCGAGGTTGTCCACGGCGCCTGCCCAGGTCGCCTTGTCGAGCGGCCGGATCTTGGCGAGGTCCAGGCTCTGACGCAGCAGGACGTCCCTCGCGCCCAGCTGCTTCAGCCAGCCGGACTCGCTTTCCTTGCCGGTCAGTGCCGTCACCGCGTAGCCGAGTTTCGCCAGCGCGGCGACGGCGATCGAGCCGACGCCGCCGGTGGCGCCGTCCACGACCACCGGCCCGTTGGCCGGCTTGAGGCCGTTATGCTCCATGCGCACGATGGCAAGGCCGGCTGTGTATCCGGCGGTGCCGTACGCCATCGCCTCCCACAGCGTCATGCCCTTGGGCAGCTTCACGGCCCAGTCGGCGGGAATGCGCGCGTACTCGGCATAACCGCCGTGGTGCTTGACGCCGATCTGGTGGCCGACCGCCAGCACCGCGTCGCCCTTGGCGAAGCGCGCGTCGCCGGAGGACACCACGGTGCCCGACAGGTCGATGCCGCCGATGCAGGAGGGCCGCATCAGGATCTTGCCCTTGCCGGTGGCAGCGAGCGCATCCTTGTAGTTCACGTCGGAGTACGCGACCCGCACCACCACTTCGCCCGGATCGAGGTCGTCGAGCGTGCACTCGACGAACTCGGCGCGGATTTTGTCACCGACTTGCGTCAGCTTGTAGGCTTTGAACTTTTCCACCGCTCCTCCTTCGCTCGCTGCCGAGATAGCCGGCCGAGCGCATTTCGTGCAGCCGGCTCACCGTGCGCTGAAACTCGGCGCTGTGCGCGCCCTCGGTGAACAGCGCCTCCGGCGGCGCCTCGGCCGAGACCACCAGGTTCACCCGGTCATCGTAAAGCACATCGACCAGCCAGGTGAAGCGCCGCGCCGCGTCGGCGTGCTTCGCCGACATGCGCGGCACGCCCGAGAGGATCAGGGTGTGGAAGCGCTGCGCCAGATCGACGTAATCGGCGTAGGAGCGCGTTCCGCCGCACAGCACGGCGAAATCGAACCATACCAGCCCCCCTGCGCGCCTGCGGTAGGGAATCCTCCTCCCTTCCACGTCGAGCGCCTGCTTTTCCTCCTCGACGTCCTTCAGTTCCGCGAAGATGCGCTCCAGCGCCGCGTCGCCGTCCGCGCCGGCGTGGTAGGCCTGCAGCCGTTCCATCTTCAGGCGCCGGTAATCTGTCCCGTTGTCCACCTCGACGATGTCGAGGCGCGCCTTCAGGAGCTCGATCGCCGGCGCGAAACGCGCGCGCTGCAGGCCGTCGGGATAAAGCCGGTCAGGGTGGTAGTTGCTGGTCATGACGAACTGCACGCCCCGGTCCGTCACCTGCTCGAGGTAGCGCCCGAGGATCATGGCGTCGGCGATGTCGGAGACATGGAACTCGTCGAAACAGATCAGGCGGTGGCGCCGCGCGGTGCGCTCGGCGACGGCGGCGATCGGATCTTCGGTGCCCTTCAGCTGCTCGAGCTCGCGGTGGATCTCGCGCATGAAGTGGTGGAAATGCACCCGCCGCTTTCTCACCAGGGGTACGCAGCGGTAGAACGCATCCATGAGGAAGCTCTTGCCGCGGCCGACGGCGCCCCACAGGTACACGCCCTTGGGCAGCGGCGGCTTTACCAGCAGGCGCTTGAGCGCCGAATTGCGCCGCGCCTTGTACGCCGTCCACTCCTCGTAGAGGTGCTGCAGGCGCTCCACGGCGCGCTGCTGAGACGGGTCGGCGAGAAAGCCCCGGGTGGCGAGGCTTTGCTCGTAGAGCGCGCGGACGCCGGTGCGGACGCCGCCCGCGGGCATCAGGGCAGCCTGGCGACCAGGTCCTGCGCCGTGCGCTCGAGCACGGCGCGCAGCGTCACCGGCTCCTCGGTCATGGTGTCCGTAGCCTGGCGCAGCTCCTGCATGCCCTCCCAGACGATGGTGCTGTCGCGGCTGTCCCAGATCTGCAGGAACACGCGGATGTGGGCGTACTTGGTCTCCATGATGCGGAAGCCAAGCAGGCCGAAGCGGTCGCGCGAACCCTGCTCGAAGCCCTGGAGCTTGAGCTGCACCACGTAGCGCGCGCCGGTGGCGCCGCCCACCTTGCGCAGCACGTCGGCCGAGAACAGGCCCGTGTCGCGGTAATCGTTGTACATGTGCTTGTAGGCGTCGCCCAGCTTGGCGCGGTTCACGGCGCCCAGCGTTTCGGCCAGCGTCATCACGCGCAGCGCGGGACGCCGCTGCCGCAGCACCTCGGCGAAGGTCAGCGCCACCGCCTGCGTTTCCTGCTCCAGGCCGGTGACCGTGGACGGCGTGATGAAGGCGATGCCGCCCGCCTCCAGGTCCCCCGGGCGCAGCCCGTTCCGCTGCTCCTGCAGGGAGGGGAAGATCTGCGTGCCGAAGCAACCCGCGAGCGCGAGGCCCAGCGCCGCCACCAGCACCGCCCTCATAGGTTGAGCGCTCGCTTGTCGACCGCCAGGGCGGCTTCCTTCATCGCCTCCGAGAGAACGATAGGACGACTCACCGGCCGGCTGCACGCTCATGGTTCTCGCGCGACGGGAGTCAGCGTTGCGCGGGGTCGGTTCGCGGCGGATCTGGCTTGTCATGGGCTGTTGGCCAGGCATTCGGGGCGCGCGCAATCGGCGTCATGACGAATGCTGCGCGCGTTTGCCTCGTTCGGGCAAGCGAAGCTGCGCTCAGGGCCGCGCGCGCTTGGCCCTGAGCGCGGCTTCAGGCGATGTCGGGGACGCTGTGATACGCGAGCGGAAGGCTCGCGTGTGCGGGCCGGACTTCGGCGGGCACGGGCGGGGCGCGCTCCGGCGCCTTGGCGCTGCCAGCGATCCCAGTGCGTAAGAATCACTCGCACCACGACGGGCTCTTCGATCAGCGCGATGACACGCATCGGGCCTTTGCATTTCGCGCATTCGAGTGGATCGGCTTCATGGACCTTGCGGACGGACCGCAGCAGCGAACCCACTGCTCGTCGCGATCGGGAATGTGTTTACGCAGCAGCGCCAGCCACTCGGCGCCGGCCCTCATCTGGAAGTTGCGCTTCAGCCTCAGATGCATCTTGGAGCGCTGGATCACCGTGCCCGCGGCCACGTCGAGGCTCATCTTGGCAAGCGAGAGCGGCGCGCGCCCGCTGGGTGCGCCCTATCCGCGTCGTTCTGCTACTTCAGCACCTTCTCGAGGAGACCTTTCACTCCGGCGCCGCCCTGCTGCTGGACGAAGGAGAGCACCACCGGGACAAATTTGGCGAGCATGCCCGAGTCCAGATTCAGGTTCTTGAACCCGCTTGCCAGACCGGCGAGGCCGGCGAGCTGCCCTGCCCCTCCGCCCAATGAAGACGCGAGTCCGCCCAGAGCGCCCCCAAGTCCGCCGGCTTTCGGCGCCGCCGAGATGAGGCTGTCGATGCCGGGTACAGCGCCGGCGACCTGGCTGAATTCGCCCGCCCCCAGTTTCTCCTTGGCCATCTTGAACAGCAGCCCGGCGCCGCCTTCGGCCTGCTCCTTGGAAATACCGAGTTGACTCGTCAGGGTTTGCAGCAAGTCCATGTAGCGCGCTCCTTTTCGAATTGCTTATTCTACGATGTACCGTTCGGCGGCGGTCACCGTATGTTGCGACTACGCCATGCGCAGCAAGCGCGCTGCGCCCCTCCAGGGATCTGCGCAACACGCCTAAGCAGATCGGCCGGTAGCGCCGCGCGGCGCGCTCGACGACGGGTCGGCGAGAAAGCCCCGGCTGGCGAGGCTCTGCTCGTACAGGGCGAGGACGCCGGGGTTCGAGTGCGCAGTGCGTTGCAGGCTCATGCTTTGGGCGCGACCGGAGCCTGCGTCGCCCTGTTCACTTCTTGTCGGCCGACATGTCCTGAATGAAGCGGTCCGCCTCCGCGATCGAACGGTTCATGTCGGCCACGAGCGTGGCGATGTCGGCCTGGATCTTCGCGCGCTCGGCCTTGAGAGAGGCAATGGCCCGGGCGTTGAGGTTGTGCTTCAGGAACAGCACGCGATCGCGGAACGCGGCGAGCACCGGATCGAGCTTCTTTTCTGCGCGCTTCATCGCGCCGATCAGTTCCCGGTAGCGGGCACGGGTCGCGTTCAGCTGGCCCTGGCTCGAGCGGCGCAATTCCGGGCTCGCGTACTGACCGAGCTCCTGTTCCCACTCGGTGAAAAGATCCTCCGCCACGCGCTCGACGTCGGCGACACGCTTGTGCACCGTGTTCGCGCGCGATTCGCTATCCTCGAACTCACTTTTCAGCTTGTTGTACTGCTGCTCGAGCTCGCCGCCCGAGAAGTTCGTGACCGCGATGAACTGCGCCAACGCCGATTCGAATTGCTGCTTGGCTTGCCTTTGCGCCTCGCGCGCGTCGTCGACGCGGCTCACCAGAATGTCGCGCTTTTCGTAGCCGAATTTCTCCATCGCGCCGTAGTAGGCCGCCTGGCAACCGCCGAGCAGCAACGCCACCACGATCCATGCGGGCGGTTTCCGGTATTCCGTGGGAGCAATGCGCATGGCAGGTAAGCCCTTTAAGTAAGAGATGCGTCTCAGGCGTTCAGCGCGCGCTTGTCGACCGCCAGGGCGGCTTCCTTCATCGCTTCCGAGAGCGTGGGATGGGCATGGCAGATCATGCCGAGGTCCTCGGCGGAGGCGCGGAACTCCATCGCCACCACCGCTTCGGCGATCAGCTCGCCGGCGAACGGCCCCATCACGTGCACGCCGAGGATCTCGTCGCTCTGCGCGTGTGCGAGCACCTTTACCAAGCCGGCCGACTCGCCCAGGGCGCGCGCGCGGCCGTTGGCCGAGAACGGGAACGTACCGGCGCGGTACTCCACCCCTTCCGCCTTGAGCTGCTGCTCGGTCTTTCCGACCCAGGCGATCTCGGGGGCGGTGTAGATCACCCAGGGCACAGTGTTGAAGTCGACGTGCGGCTTCTTGCCGGCGATGCGCTCGGCGACCGCGGCGCCTTCCTCCTCGGCCTTGTGCGCGAGCATCGGGCCGCGCACTACGTCGCCGACCGCCCAGACGTTCGGCAGGCTGGTGCGGCAGTCCTCGTCCACCACGATGAAGCCCTTGTCGTCGAGCTTGAGGCCGGCCGCGGCAGCGTTCAGGCCTTCAGTGTTCGGGACCCGGCCGATCGAGACGATGAGCTTGTCGCACTCCAAGGTTTGGCTTGAGCTATCAGATGCATGATATTGAACCGTAACGGATTTCCTTGATGCAGACACCTTCGAAATCTTGACCCCGAGCTGGATGTCGAGACCCTGCTGGGCGAAGACCTTGGCGGCTTCCTTCGCGATCTGCTGGTCGGCGGCGCCGAGGAACTCGGGCAGCGCCTCGAGGATCGTCACCTTGGCACCCAGGCGGCGCCAGACGCTGCCCAGCTCCAGGCCGATCACGCCCGCGCCGACGATGCCCAGGCGCTTCGGCACTTCGCTCATGGCGAGGGCGCCATCGTTGCTCAGGATCAGCTTCTCGTCGAACTCGGCCCCCGGCAGCGCGCGCGCGCTCGACCCGGTGGCGATGACGACGTGCTGGGCGCTGAGGGACTCCTTGCCCACGGCAATGTAGTGCCCGCCCTTGCTGGATGCGGCGAGGCTGCCGCGGCCGTGGAAGAAGGCCACCTTGTTCTTCCTGAACAGGTAGGTGATGCCGTCGTTGTTCTGCTTCACCACCTTGTCCTTGCGCTTGAGCATCTGCGCGAGGTCGAGCTCGAGCCCCTTCACCTTCACGCCGTGCTCGGCGAAGCCGTGCCCGACCTGCTCGAAGTTCTCCGAGGATTGCAGCAGCGCCTTCGACGGAATGCAGCCAACGTTGGTGCAGGTGCCGCCGAGCGCCGGCTTGCCGTCCGCGCCCTGCCACTCGTCCACGCAAGCGACCGAAAGACCGAGCTGCGCGGCACGGATCGCGGCGATGTAGCCGCCGGGACCGCCGCCGATCACCACCACGTCGAACGATTGCGCCACCGCTCAGATCTCGAGCGCGAGCCGCGCCGGGTCTTCCAGCGCTTCCTTCATGGCGACGAGCGCGAGCACCGCCTCGCGCCCGTCGATGATGCGGTGGTCGTACGAGAGCGCCAGGTAGTTCATCGGCCGGATCACGATCTGCCCGTCCTCCACCACCGGGCGCTCCTTGGTGGCGTGGACGCCGAGGATCGCCGACTGCGGCGGGTTGATGATGGGCGTGGACAGCATCGAGCCGAACACGCCGCCGTTGGAGATGGAGAAGGTGCCGCCGGTAAGCTCCTCCAGGGCGAGCTTGCCATCCTGCGCCTTCTTGCCGAACTCGGCGATCTTCTTCTCGATGGCGGCGAACGAGAGCTGGTCGGCGTCGCGCACGATCGGCACCACCAGGCCGCGCGGGCTGCCCACGGCGACGCCGATGTCGAAATAGCCGTGATAGACGATGTCGTTGCCGTCGATCGAGGCGTTGACGATCGGGTACTTCTTCAGCGCGTGCACCGCCGCCTTGACGAAGAAGGACATGAAACCCAGGCGCACGCCGTGCTCCTTCTCGAAGCGCTCCCGGTACTTCTTGCGCAGCTCCATCACCGGCTGCATGTTCACTTCGTTGAAGGTGGTGAGGATCGCGGCCGTGGACTGGGACTGCACCAGGCGCTCGGCGATGCGCGCGCGCAGGCGCGACATCGGTACGCGCTCTTCCGGGCGGCCCGAGAGCATCTGCTCCACGCTTACCGGCGCGGGCGGTTGCGGCAGCGGGGTCCTGGCGGCGGGCGCGGGA
>JAOUGZ010000378.1 GCA_029865405.1 Betaproteobacteria bacterium | reverse complement strand
TACGTCTTGCATACCGAGCCGTTGATCGCCAGCGTCGGCGTCACCTTGAGCTTCTGCAGCGCTTCGAGCAGGCGCCAGAAGCCGACGCGCATGCCGTACTCGTGCCAGGCCCAGTTCGGCAGGTCGGGCAGCAGCGGCTGGCCGAGCGGGGGCGAGAGCACCGTGCGCGGCATCGCGCGCTCGATCGACCACTCCTCGACGTTGACGATGTTCCAGACGATGAGGCGCCCGCCCTGGGGGAGCTTCAACGGCGGCCGGTCGACGATCGCCGAGTAGGGCAGGCGGCTAGAGAGCAGACGCACGCTTCGCTTCCTTCCCGCCGATGGCGGCGTTGACCGCGGGCATCACCTTCTCGGCCATCAGCTCGAGCGAGCGGCGCGCGAGCCTGGCGTCGGCCCAGTCGATGCCGCAGTACAGCAGCGTGCCGAAATCGCCCACCGTTTCGCGGAACTCGAGCAGCCGGTCGACCACCTCGCTCGCCGTGCCGGCGATCACCAGGTCGTTCACCACGCCGTCGAGCGTCACCGAGTCGTCCGGCGCGTCCTTCGACTGCTTGAACAGGTTCGCGCGGCCGGCGCGCTTGAGCTTGGTGAGGAGCTGCGCGTAGTAGAAGCGGTACGGGCTCTGCGCGCCGAGGCCGTATTCCTTCGCCTGCTTCGCGTCATCGCACACGAGCACGGTCTTCGCCACGCGCCAGTTGGCCGCATCGGCCGCGCGCCCGCCCGCCTTGCAGCCCTCGGCGTAGCGTCCCCAGTGCGACTTCACCCACTGCGGCAGGAGGAAGTTCGCCGAGATCGGGTCCCAGCCGCGCGCCGCGGCCGCGGTGACGCCCTTCGAGAAGGGCTCCACCGCAGTGACCACGATCGGCGGGTGCGGTTTCTGGAAGGGCTTGAGCATGACGCCCTGGCCGATGTCGAGGATCTGCGTCTTCGCGGTGGACACGTTCCAGAACTCGCCCTTGATCTCGTAGGGCGGCTCGCCCGCCCAGATGGCGAGCACGTGGTTGATGCATTCGAGGAACATCCTCGCGCGGTCCTTGCCGAGGTTCTCGAACGCTTCCATGTCGGAGGGCAGGCCGCCCGGGCTGATGCCCATGATGAAGCGGCCTTCGAGCAGGTTGTCGAGCATCGCCACCGTGGTCGCGACCGTCACGGGGTGGGAATTGGGGAGGTTCAGCGTGCCGGTGCCGAGCTTGATGCGCTTCGTGTCGTGCACCAGGGAGGCGAGAAACGTGGCGCAGGACGTGATGGTCTCGGCGGCGTCGGTGGCGTGCTCGCCGACGTACGCTTCCGTGTAGCCGAGGCGGTCGCACATCAGGATCGCCTCGCGGTCCTCGCGCAGCGTCTCCACCCACGGGCGGCCCGGCGGGTGCAGCGGCATGGTGAAGTATCCGAGCTTCATCGGGAGTCGCGGTCGAGTTTAACCTACGAGGCGCGTGACGCGCCCGTGCAGTTCGCGCCCGAGCACCTGCTCGCAGAATCGCGCCGCGTCGATCAGTCCATCCAGGTCGATGCCGGTGTCGACGCCCATCGCCTCGAACAGGCTGACGAGGTCTTCGGTGCAGACGTTGCCGGTGTGGCCGCCGCCGTACCGCAGCTTCGCCGGGTGCCCGCCGACGCCGCCGAACGAGGAATCGAAACAGCGCACGCCGGCCTCATGGGCCGCGACACAGTTGACAAGTCCCGTGCCGCGCGTGTCGTGGAAGTGGGCGATGAGGGTGGCGTCTTTCGGCATGCGCGCCAGCAGGTCCTTCACCGAGCGCGGCGTCGCGAGCCCGGTCGTATCGCCGAGCGCGGCGTGCGTGACGCCGAGAGAGAGAAAGCGCGCCACGTCCGCGGCCACCACGCCCGGATCCACCTTGCCTTCGAACGGGCAGCCGAAGGCGACCGAGACCGTGCCCACCAGGCGAAAGCGCCCGCCGGCCCGCCGCACCATGGACTCGACGTTCGCCCACTGTGCCTCGCGCGTGCACTTCAGGTTCTTCTGCGTGTGGGCTTCGCTCGCCGACACCAGCAGGCTCACCTCGTTGACGCCGAATCCGGCCTCCTGGTCGGCGAGCGCGCGCTCGACGGCCTTCGGGTTGGCGCAGGTCGCCTTGTAATAGGTACCTTCGCGGCGCGGCAGGGACCGGAGCAGCTCGCTCGCGTCGCCGAACTGCGGCACGACCTTCGGGCTCGAGTAGGAGGTGGCCTCGATGCGCGGGAAGCCGAGCGCGGCGAAGCGCTCGATGAGCGCGCGCTTCGCCGCCGTGGGCACGAAGTCCGGCTCGTGCTGCAGCCCGTCGCGCGCGAAGCATTCGCACAGGGTCACCGCGGCCATAGTTGACATCATCAACTACCCGGCGCTAGGCTGTCAACGATGCAGGTCACGATCATGCCGCGAGACGAGCGCACGCAGCCGCTGCGCATCGTCCCCGGCTATCCGCAGACGCCGCCGCGCAACCCGAAGGCGCCGCTGGTGCAGCGCGCGCCGACGCTCTCCGAGCTCACCGGCCCGGTGGACGTCGCCCGGCGCGTGCAGCTCCTGGGCGGCGATATCGCCGGCCACGGCGAGAAGCAGGCGATCGGCCAGCTGATGCAGCTCAGGCTGCGCGTCGTGGACGAGGACGGCGCGCCCGTCGGCGGCACGGTGGTGGAAATCTGGCAGGCGAACGGCGCCGGGCGCTACATCCATCCCAACGACGACGACCATGCGCCCGTGGACGCGAATTTCTACGGCGCGGCGCGCCTCGCCACCGACGACACGGGCGCGCTCGAGCTGCGCACGGTGAAGCCCGGCGCCTATCCGGTGCCGACGAACGACGGCTGGTGGCGGCCGCCGCACATCCACTTCTCGATCTTCGGCAAGGTTTGGCTGCAGCGCCTGGTGACGCAGATGTACTTTCCCGGCGAGCCGCTGAACGGCCAGGACCGCATTCTCAACGCGGTGCCGGACGCGCAGGCGCGTGAGTGCCTGGTGGCGAGGCTCGTGCCGCCGACGGGCGAGCCGCACAACGCGCTGGTCTTCGAGCACCGGATCGTCCTGCGAGGCCGCCGGGCCACGCCCGCGCAGCCATGAGCAGGGGGCCTTCCGCGGCCCCCCGCACGCCCGCAAAGAGTGACATTTCAATGACGATGATTCCCACCGGCGAAGCGACCCTCGGGCCGTTCTTCCCGCCGCGTTACGTCGACGCCGGCGCGAACGACCTGACGCAGCTCCAAGGCCGCAAGGCGAAAGGCGAGGTCATCGAGATCGCCGGCTGCGTGCGCCAGGAAGATGGCGCGTCGCTGGACAACCTGGTGCTGGAGATCTGGCAGGCGGATGCGAACGGCATCTACGGGCACCCGGCCGATCCGCGCCATGCCGACGCCGATCCCGATTTCTGCGGCTGGGGCCGCGCGGCGACCGACAAGGCGGGGAACTACGCCTTTCGCACCGTGCGTCCCGGTGCGCCACGGGGGCGTGCGCGCCACGTCAACGTCATGCTGATGTTCTCCGGCCTGATGCGGATCCTGAAGACGACGCTGTTCTTTCCCGGCGAGAAAGCGAACGACGCGGATCCGGTCTACGCCGCCGTGCCGGCGGCACGGCGGCCGCTCCTCGTCGCGCGCGAAGAGGCGCCCGGGCGCTACCGCTTCGACCTGAAACTGCGCGGCGAGAATGAGACCCCGTTCTTCGACGACTGAGCGCGCGCCGACCGCGCCCACCATCCGGGAGCTGCTCTCGTACCGGCTGCACGTCGTCGCGAACCTCCTGTCGCGCGGCGCGGAGCTGCGCTACCGGCGCGAGTTCGGCGTCAGCCTGTGGGAGTGGCGCACGATCGCGCTCCTCGGCGGCGCGCACGAAGCGCTGTCCTTGAACGAGCTCGCG
>JAOUGZ010000377.1 GCA_029865405.1 Betaproteobacteria bacterium | reverse complement strand
CGCCTCATTGAAGGGGCGGCGAAGGACGTCCCCCTGATGGAGCGCGCCGGCGCCGCCGGCGCCGAGCTCGCCGCGCGCCTGTGCGCCGACACCGCCAAGGACGTGCTGGTCCTCGCCGGCCCGGGCAATAACGGCGGCGACGCGAAGATCGTCGCCGAGCGGCTGCGCCAGCAGTTCTTCCGCGTCACGCTCGCCGGCGCCGCCGAAGCCGCGACGCTGCCGATGGAGAAGAACTGGGGGCTGGTGGTGGACGGGCTCTTCGGCATCGGCCTGGCGCGCCCGGTCGAGGGCGACTACGCGCGACTCGTCGACTACGCGAATGCGCAGCGCTGCCGCGTGCTCGCGCTCGACATGCCGAGCGGCATTGCCTCCGATACAGGGCGCGTGCTCGGCCGCGCGGTGCGCGCCACGCACACCCTCACATTCATCGCGCTCAAGCCGGGGCTGCTCACGCTCGACGGGCCCGATTACTGCGGCGAGCTGTCGGTGGCCGACCTGGGGCTCGACCTGAAGAAGCTGGCGCGGCCGATGGCGTGGAAGGCCTCCCCGGACCTGTTCGCCGAGGCGCTCAAGCCGCGGCCGCGCAATTTCCACAAGGGCCAGGCTGGGTCGCTCGGCATCCTCGGCGGCGCCGCCGGCATGACCGGCGCGGCCCTGCTCGCCGGGCGCGCGGCGCTCAAGCTCGGCGCAGGGCGCGTCTACGTCGGCATGCTCGAGGAGACGTCGATCGATCCGGGCGCGCCCGAGCTGATGCTGCGCCACCCCGACGACGCGCTCGGCCAGGACCTCGACGCCATCGTCGTCGGCCCGGGCCTGGGCCAGAGCGGGCGCGCCGAAGCGCTGGTCGGCGCGGTGCTGGCGAGCGACATGCCCTGCGTGCTCGACGCCGATGCGCTGAATATCCTTGCCGACAACAGGGACCTGCGGGCGGCGTGCGCCAAGCGCCGCGCGGACACGCTGCTCACGCCGCATCCGGGGGAAGCCGCGCGGCTGCTGGGCGCCGGCATCCCCGACGTGCAATCCGACCGCCTTGCCGCGGCGCAGCGCCTGGCAGGCGAGCTGAACGCACACGTGGTGCTGAAAGGCAACGGCAGCGTGCTCGTCGCGCGCGACGGCCACTGGTTCATCAACACCTCGGGCAATCCGGGCATGGCCTCGGCCGGCATGGGCGACGTGCTCTCCGGCATCCTCGGCTCGCTCCTCGCGCAGGGACTCACCGGCGAGGCGGCGCTGGTGCTCGGCGTGCACCTGCACGGCGCCGCGGGCGACGCCGCGGGGCACGGCGTCGGCCTTACCGCCTCGGAGCTGATCGAACCCGCGCGCGCGCTGTGGAATCGCTGGCTGGTCAAATAGGGACAGACCCCATCTTCCTCATCCGCGGATGAGCAAAATGAGGTCTGTCCCTGTTTACTCGCAGCGGTAGAAAGCCTGGCGCTGCTGCAGGCTGATGGCGTCGAGATCCTCGGCGTTGCGCGGACGGCCCTGGCCGTCGAGCACGCGCGCGCTCAGCACGGCGAGGCGGCTTTCCAGGCGCGCGGTTTCCGGGTCGGCATTGATCTCGGCAAAGCGCGCGCGCATCGCCTTCAGATCCGCGTCGCGCCGCTCCACTTCGGCGAGCACGATCGCGCGGCGCAGCTTGCGCTTCTCGCACTGCACCGGTTCGAGCCGGGCGGAGAGGTCGATGAATTCCTGTGCCTCGGGCGTGAGGGCGAGCGCCGCGCACGGCCACAGCAGAACGAGCAGCAGCCTTTTCAAGCCCACCCGCTCAGGACTTCAGGCGCTTGACGACGTCGAAGATCTCGCTCGCGTGGCCGCGCGGCGCGACGCCGTAATGCGCGTGGCGGATCACGCCCTGCTTGTCGATGACGAAGGTCGAGCGCACCAGGCACTCGCGGCACACGCCGTCGGACTCCTTCTGCTGCAGCACGCCGTAGCTGCGGCATACCTCGCCCTCGGGATCGGAGAGCAGGCTGATCGACAGTCCGTGCTTGTCGCGGAAGGCGGCGTGCGACAGGCAGTCGTCGCGCGACACGCCGAGGATCACGCAGTCGTGCTTCACGAACTGGTCCTCGTGGTCGGAGAAGTCCGAAGCCTCGAGAATGCACCCGGGCGTGCCGTCGCGAGGGTAGAAGTACAGCACCACGTGCTTGCGCCCCTTGAACGCCGACAGGCTCACCGCCTGCATGTCGGCGTCCGGCAGCGTGAAGATCGGTGCGCGTTGTCCCGTGTTCAGCATGGTGCGATTCGATGCGGCCGATTCTAATGCACATCGAATGCAGGAGGGCAAGCGCTCGGCGCGGATTGTCGCGCGACCGCCACATATAATCCGCCGATGAAGATTCGCGAGCTGGGCGGACTGAGCGCGCAGCAATTCCTGCGCCGCCATTGGCAGAAACGCCCGCTCGTCGTGCGCGGCGCGCTGCCGGGGTTCCGCGGCGCGGCGACCCGCGCGCAGCTGGCATCGCTCGCCGCGCGGCCCGACGTCGCCTCGCGCCTGGTGCGGCGACGCGGCGGGCACTGGCGCGTGACGCACGGCCCGCTCGCCTGCACCCGGCTGCAACGCAATTCGACCCTCCTGGTGAGCGACGTCAACCTGCATGTCCCGGCGGCCGCGCGATTGCTGCGGCTGTTCCCGTTCCTGCCGCAGGCGCGACTGGATGACGTCATGGTGAGCTGGGCGGCGCCCGGCGGCGGCGTCGGGCCGCACTTCGACTCTTACGACGTCTTCCTGCTGCAGGGCGCCGGCCGGCGCGTGTGGCGACTCGAGCGCGCGCGCGAGTTCCGCCTGGTCGAGGGCGCGCCGCTCAGGCTGATCGCCGATTTCGCGCCCGACGAGGAGCTGCTCGCCGAACCCGGCGACCTGCTCTACCTGCCGCCGGGCTGGGGGCATGAAGGCGTGGCGCTCGAGGACTGCCTCACCTGCTCCATCGGCCTGCGCGCGCCGCAGGGCGCGGAACTCGCGGCCGCATTCCTCGACTACCTGCACGAGCGCGGGCTGCCGCGCGCCGGCTACCGCGACCCGGCGCTGCGCCCGGCGCGGCGCAGCGCCGAGATTCCGCGGCCGATGGCGTCGCACGCCGCGAAGGTTCTCGGCCGCATCCGCTGGACGCGCGGCGACGTCGCCGATTTCCTCGGCCGCCACCTGAGCGCGCCCAAGTCGCACGTCGTCTTCAGGCACCCGCGGCGCAAGCTGGCGCGCGCCGCTTTTGCGCGGCGGCTGCGCCGCGCCGCGGTGGCGCTCGATGCGCGCACGCAGATGCTGACGCTGGGCGGGCGCTGCTTCATCAACGGCGAAACGCTGGCCGCGACGCGCGCGCTGCGCACGCTCGCCGACCGGCGCCGCGCGCGGCTGCCGGCGGCGCTTGCCGAAACCGCGTACCGCTGGTATTTGTCGGGCTACCTGCACCTGGAGCGCGCGCGATGAGCGAAGCACCCCCGCAGACCGAGTACCGGACGTTCGACGGCGAAGCCGAATTCCAGCAGGCGGTGGCGCAGCTGCTCGCCGCGCCCGGCCGCGAGCTGCGCATCTTCGACCCGAACCTCTCGGCGCTGCGGCTGAACGATCCCGGGCGCATCGAGCAGCTCAGGGCCTTCCTGCTGGCGAGCCGCACGCGCCGCATCTACATCGCGCTGCACGACCCGGATCACGTGACGCGCGAGTGCCCGCGCTTGATGTCGCTGCTCGCGCGCTTCGCGCACGCCATCCAGGTGCACTGCACGCACGAGGAGATCCGCGCCATCCAGGACAGCTTTCTCGTGCTCGACCAGAGCCACTACGTGCGCCGCCCGGTGGCGCAGTTCTACCGCGGCGCGCTCGGCCTGCACGACGACACCGAGGCGCTCGCCATGCGCGGGCGC
>JAOUGZ010000376.1 GCA_029865405.1 Betaproteobacteria bacterium | reverse complement strand
CGTGCGGCACGAGGAACGCGGGCGGGGTGTAGTCCTTGAGGTGGATGGTCCTGGGGGTGGGTTCGCGCATGATGCGCCCAAGTCTAACCGAGGCCGTGCTAGCGTAAGCCATGCCGCAGGCCGCGCTCAGAGAGTTGCTCGCGCTCGCCGGAATCGAGGGCGAGGCGCAGATCGCGGGCGCCGATCCGGTGCTGAAGACCCCGTATCGCGTGGGCACCGCGGGCGCCGCAGCGCTGGCGGCCGTCGGTATCGCGGCGGCCGAGCTGTGGAAGCTGCGCACCGGGCGCGCGCAGCGGGTTGCCGTGGACCTGGGCGCCGCGGCTGCATCGCTCAAGAGCAGCGCCTACCTGAGGATCGACGGCAAGCCGCCTTCCGCGATGTGGGACCCGTTCAGCTTGTTCTTTCCGGTGAAGGACGGGCGCTGGGTGCGGTTTCACTGCAACTATCCGCATCACCGGGCCGCGGCGCTGCGCGTGCTCGGCGTCGGAGAGGACGTCGAGGCGGCGAAGCGTGCGGCGGCTTCCTGGGACGGGCTTGCTTTGGAGGACGCGATCCACGCGGCCGGCGGGTGTGCGGCGCTGGTGAGGCGTGCTGACGAGTGGGCTTCGCACCCGCACTCTGCGGCAGTCGTGCGCCAGCCGCTGCTCGAGATCGAGCGCATCGGTGATGCGCCGCCCCAGCCGCTGCCGAAGGGCGACCGGCCGCTTGCGGGCATCCGCGCGCTGGATCTCACGCGCGTGCTAGCCGGCCCGACCGCCGCGAAGACGCTCGCGGAGCACGGCGCCGACGTTCTGAAGATCACCGCGGCGCATCTGCCGGACTCGGGCGACATCGATCTCGATACCGGCATTGGCAAGCTTTCCGCGCAGCTCGACTTGCGCGAGGCGGCGGATGTCGAGACGCTGATGAAGCTGGTTTGCGAGACCGATGTCTTCTCGCAGTCGTATCGCCCCGGCGCTTTGGCGTCGCGCGGCTTCTCCCCGGAAGCGTTGGCGAAGCTGCGCCCGGGCATCGTCTATGTTTCGCTCTCCGCCTGGGGTACGACCGGGCCGTGGAAGGACCGGCGCGGCTTCGACAGCATGGTGCAGTGCGTGAGCGGCATGGCGGCCGCGCAGGGCGGGGCGGATTCGCCGAAGCTCCTGCCGTGCTCGGCGATCGACTACGTGAGCGGGTACCTGATGGCCTTTGGCACGATGGTTGCACTCGCGCGCCGCGCGCGCGAAGGCGGCAGCTGGCTGGTGCGCGTTGCGCTCGCGCGCACCGGGAAGTGGATCGTGGATCGGGGGACGGTCGATGCGGCGGGCGCGGTCGAGCCCGCCGCGTCGACGATGGAGACGCCTTCGCCGGCCGGGCGCATTACGCACCTCAAGCCGGTCGTGCAACTGTCGGAGACGCCGCCCTTCTGGGCGCGGCCGCCGGTGCCCCTCGGGCACCACCGGCCGGTGTGGCCCTAGGCCGCGCGGCGCTGCTGGCCGCCGAAACCGCGGCGCTGTCCCTGGCGCTGCTGCGGCCGGAATTGGCGCTGCGGTTCGGGCTGGCGCGGCACGTACTGCCCCGGCTCGAAGCCCGGGACGACGCGCTGCTCCACCTTGCGGTTCATCAACCGCTCGATGGCGGCCATCAGCGGCCGGTCCTCGTGCGACACGAGGGATACCGCGGCGCCTTCCGCCCCGGCGCGGCCGGTGCGGCCGATGCGGTGCACGTAGTCTTCCGCGACGTGCGGCAGGTCGTAGTTCACGACGTGTGGCAGCGACTCGATGTCCAGGCCGCGCGCGGCGATGTCGGTGGCGACGAGGACGCGAAGTTCCTGATCCTTGAAGCGCTTCAGGGCCCGCGTGCGCGCGCCCTGGCTCTTGTTGCCGTGAATGGCGTCGGCCTCGATGCCGTCGCGCTCGAGCTGCTCGGCAAGGCGGTTCGCGCCGTGCTTGGTGCGCGTAAAGACGAGCACCTGCTGCCAGTCGCCGGTTTTCACCAGGTGCGACAGCAGCGCGCGCTTGCGATCGTGCGCCACCGGGTGCGCGATCTGGTCGACGAGCTCGGCGGGGGTGTTGCGCCGCGCGACTTCGACGGTGACCGGGTCATGCATGAAGTTGCTGGCGAGCTGGCGGATCTCTTCCGGGAAGGTGGCCGAGAACAGCAGGTTCTGGCGCTTGGGCGGCAGCAGCTTCATGATGCGGCGAATGTCGTGGATGAAGCCCATGTCGAGCATGCGGTCGGCCTCATCGAGCACGAGGATCTCGACGTGGCGCAAGTCGATGGTGCGCTGCTGCACGTGATCGAGAAGGCGCCCCGGCGTCGCGACGACGATGTCGACGCCGCGCTTCAGCTCCGCGATCTGCGGGTGGATGCCGACGCCGCCGAAGACGACGGTCGAGCGCAGCTTCGAGTGCTTGCCATAGGTGCGAACGCTTTCTTGCACCTGCGCGCACAGTTCGCGTGTCGGTACGAGCACCAGCACGCGGATCTGCCGCTGCGATGCGCCGAGCAGCTGCAGGATCGGCAGCGTGAAGCCCGCGGTCTTGCCGGTGCCGGTCTGCGCGGCGGCGAGCAGGTCGCGGCCGGCGAGCACGACCGGAATGGCCTGCGCCTGGATCGGGGTGGGAACGGTATAGCCCTGCTCGGCGACAGCGCGGAGCAGCTCGGCCTTGAGGCCGAGTGAATCGAACGACGTGGTAATGACTTTCTCCTGGTGCCGGCCCGGGAAGGAGAACCCTTCTACCGGTTCAGGCCGACGCTTTTTAGGCTTGTTATTCGAAGTCCAGGATGGACTGACTAACGACTGGAACGCAAACCGGAAGTACGCGCAACAGAAACCTGGAGCGCATTATACACGTTTGCGCTCGGCGAGCGCGGCGGCCTCGTTGCCGGCGAGCGCCGCGAGCACGATGGCGCCGCCGGCGATGGTGCTGCCCGCGGGCACTTCCCCGGCGCCGAGCCAGGTCCACAGCGGACCCAGGATCACCTCCAGCAGTGCGAGCAGCGCGACTTCGGGCGCCGTGAGCGTGCGCGCGGCGAGCACCAGCATCAGGCAGGGCACGCCGAGCTGGAACACGCCGAGCGCGCCGAGGATGAGAAGGTCGCGGCCGCTCGCGGCGAACGGCAGCGCGAACGGCAGCGTGATGAGCGCCGAGATGAGCGCGCCGAGCATCACCGCGGGCATCAGATCGAGGTGCGCGCCGCTCTTGCGCAGCACGACGATGTTCACCGCGCCGGCGATGGGAATGGTGAGGGCGAGGGCGAGGCCGGCGATGTGGCTCAGGTCGTCGGCCGTGAAACCGGCGCCGAACATCGCGCCCATGCCGACGCTCGCGGCGACGATCGCGAGCCAGCTGCGCGGAGGAATCGGCTCGCGCAGCATGAGCCAGGTGAGGAGCGCGGTGCACAGGGGCCCGAGGCTCGAGACCACCAGGACGTTGGCGACGGTGGTGAGTGTGAGCGCGACGATGAAGCAGGTGAACATCACCGCCCACATGGCGCCCGAGATCAGGCCGGCCACGCCGGCGGCGCGCAGCGTGTCCCAGGGGCGCCGCTCCTGCACGAAGAACAGGGCGAGGAACACGAACACCGCGGCGAAGCTCGAGCGCCAGAACGCCATCTCGAAGGCGCCGGCGGACTGCATCTGGCGCGTGAGCACGCCGGCCGTGCTCCACAGCACCGGCGCGACGATCATCAGCGCGAGCGCGACCGTGCGCCGCGGCGGGGGCAGGGCGCTCACGCGGCTTTGCGCTCCGCGAGGAACGCGTTCAGCGCCTGCGCCGTATGGCCGCGCGCCGCGCGCTCGGGCGGGCCCTGGTACACGGCCTTGCCGCCCGCATCGCCGCCTTCGGGGCCGAGGTCTATCAACCAGTCCGCTTCCGCGATG
>JAOUGZ010000375.1 GCA_029865405.1 Betaproteobacteria bacterium | reverse complement strand
CTTCGAGCCGCCGCCGGCCTGGCTCACGGAGCAGGCGAAGGCCCAGCGGCGATTCAGGCCGCTCGATTTCAAAGCGATTCCCCGGAATCGCCAGGTGCACGGCTTTGGCGAGTACCTCGCGCACCCCGGCGTGCACGTGCCCCTGTTTCGCATCCTGGCGGGCGACCAGGACCGCATCTCCGATGCGCAGGAAGAAGCGGCCCATCAGGCGTACCGCGCGGACAATCCCCTGCCGGATGCGGGCGACCTCAAGCGCCGCGCCATCGAGGCGCTGGGCCTGCGCGCCGCGCAGGACGACTGGTTCGAGCGCATCGCGGCGTGGAGGGACGTGGTCGACCAGTTCGCCGGCAAGTAGCGGGAGGGTTCATGAAAGGCGTGCAACGAATCGTGGAACGGTCCGCCGCCGCGATGCTGATCGCCGCGCTTGCGTGGAGTGCGGCAGGCTGGGCGCAGCCCACGGCGCAGAAGAGCTGCGCCGAGCTGCGCGCCGAGCTCGCCGAGGCCGCGCCGCTCGCCGCGGTGAACCAGTTGTCCAGGGCCTGCCTGGGCGGCGCGCTGGACCCCGACCCGTTCACGCTGCGCGCCCAGCGTCTTTTCGATACCGCGGGCCGCGTCGATGGCCAGCCGCGCCGGCGCGAGATCCGCGACGTCACCTTGAGCGTCGAGGAGCGCACGGCGCTCACGCTTGCGGTGCTGCGGGTGGTCGACGAATCCCTGGGCACGCTACCGCCGGCGGGCGCGGACGGCGCGGAGATCGGCCAGCTGCGCGAAGCCGTGCGGCGCGCCCTGCGCGATCGCGGCAACGGCGTCGAGCCGGGAGAGCGCTCGCCCGAGCAGCGCGGCGCGTACTGGACCTGGGACGGGATGCAGGCGGAAATCGGCGCCACCGGGATCGACGTGCGCGCGATGTTCCGGCGCGCCGGCTGCGACGCGGCGCCGCGCGGCCCGGCTTGCGCCGCGACGCGCGCCACCGTGGAGGGCATGCTGCGCGGCGCGCAGCTAGCGGAGCGCGCATTCACCCCCGACCAGGCGGCGGCGATCCAGGCCGCCGAGGCTCGCGCGGCGGCGCGCGACGCGCGCTGGCGCAGCTATTTCGCCGATGCGCGCTCGCAGTATCCCTGGGAGCTTCTGGTCAACAGCTGGCGCTACGAGTCGACGGTGCGCAGCGAACGCGGCATCAGCGGACCGCCCGACTGGCAATGGATCGTCATGCACCCCGACGTCGGCATGCAATACGTGCGCTCGGCGGCGCGCGGCGATCGCTTCAAGCCGGCGCTGCTGCTGGAGGTGATCGGCTACAACTGGTGGTCCTGGGGCGATGGCCACCGGCCGGAGAATGCCTGGGGCGTTTCGCTGGTGCGCACGTATGCGGACACCGCCTCGGTGCCCGCGGGCGCCTGGGGCGTCACCGTCCATCGCAACAACAAGTACTCGCTGACGCTGACGCGGCGCGAAGGCAAGACCGGCATTCTGTTCAGCATCGATCTCGCCGGTGCCGTGACCAGGGCGAGCCAGGAGTGGAAGGACAGGTTCCGCATCGGCGACTGATAGAGTCGGGGGTGGCTGATGCGCAATGATGTGGGAACTCCTCGCCCTAACGCTCGTTCTTGCCGGCGCTTATCTGTGGGTCGACAGCCTGCGCGCGCGCGAGCACGCGGTGGCCGCGGGGCGCGCCGCCTGCGTGCGCTACGGCGTGCAGTTGCTCGACGAAACGGTGGCGTTCGCGCGCCTGCGCCTCGCGCGCGACGATGAGGGGCGGCTGCGGCTGCGGCGCACCTACACGTTCGAGTTCTCCGACACCGGCGACAACCGGCGCCACGGCGCGATCGTGATGCTCGGCGCGCGGCTCGAGGACCTGCAGCTGGAGCCGTATCCGCTGCAATAGAATGCAGAGGCGATGAACGCGCGCTACGACCTGCTGATCCGCGGCGGCACCGTGATCGACGGCACGCGCGCGCCGCGCTACGCGGCCGACGTCGCCGTCGCGGACGGCCGCATTGCGGCGATCGGCGCGCTGAAGAACGCGCGCGCCGGGGCCGAGATCGACGCCCGCGGGAAGATCGTCGCCCCCGGCTTCATCGACGCGCACACGCACGACGACCGGCTGCTGCTGTCCGCGCCCGAGATGGCGCCGAAGGTGAGCCAGGGCGTGACGTCTGTCGTCGCCGGCAACTGCGGCATCTCGCTCGCGCCGGCGCCCGCCGGCATGAAGCCCGTGCCGCCCCTCGACCTGCTCGACGCCGAGGGCGGCTGGTACCGCTTTCGGAGCTTCGCCGGCTACGTGGCGGCGCTGCGCGCGAAGCCCGCGGCGACCAACGCGGCGCTGCTCGTCGGCCATTCGACGCTGCGCGTGCAGACGATGGACCGTCTCGATCGTGCCGCCAACAGCAGGGAGATCGCGCGCATGCGCGCGCTCGCTGACGAGGCGCTCGCCGCGGGCGCGATCGGCGTGTCCACCGGCCTGTGGTACGAGCCGGCGAGCGCGGCGACGACCGAAGAAGTCATCGAGGTGTGCCGGCCGCTCGCGAAGCGCCACGGCCTTTACTGCACGCACATGCGCGACGAGGGCGATCGCGTCCTGGATTCACTGGAGGAGACCTTCCGCATCGGGCGCGAGCTCGGCGTGCCGGTGGTGGTGTCGCACCACAAGGTGATGGGCAAGGCCAATCACGGGCGCTCGGCGGAGACGCTGCCGCTGATCGAGTCCAGCATGCGCAACCAGCCAATCGGCCTGGACTGCTATCCCTATTGCGCGGCCTCCACCATCCTCACGGCGAGCCGCGCGCGGATCGCCACGCGCGTGCTCGTCACCTGGTCGACGCCGCATCCCGAGTTCGCGGGCATGGACCTTTCCGAGATCGAGAAGAAGCTGGCGCTTTCGACCGACGAAGCGATCGCGAAGCTGCTGCCCGCGGGCGCCGTGTACTTCGCGATGGACGAGAACGACGTGCAACGCATTCTCGCCTTCGAGAACACCATGGTCGGCTCCGACGGCCTGCCGCACGACGCCGCGCCGCACCCGCGCCTGTGGGGCACGTTCCCGCGCGTGCTCGGGCACTACGCGCGGGGGCTGAACCTGTTTCCGCTGGAGACCGCGGTCTACAAGATGACCGGACTCACGGCCAGGACTTTCGGCCTGAGGGATCGCGGCGTGCTGAAAAAGGGCTGCGCGGCGGACATCACGGTATTCGACGCCGGCACGGTGGACGAGGCGGCGACCTTCGCGCGGCCGATCCAGCCAGCCAAGGGGATCGAGGCGGTGATCGTGAACGGCGAGGTGGTCTGGAAGGAAGGCAAGAGCACCGGTGCGCGGCCCGGGCAGGTGCTCTTGCGCAGCGGATTGGGTTAACGTGGCGGCCGACGCATACCAACGGAGGAGACACGCCATGACAAATGCCAAGTTGCTGGCGCGCGCGCTGCTCCGAGCTCGTGCCGCCGATGCACAAGCCGAAGAACGAAGGCGACGCCGCGGCGCTTGCGAGCGGCGACCCGGTCGGCTACCTGATCCAGGTGAACAACGGCCCGGTGATCTACCACACCGGTGACACCGACGTGCACAACGACATGAGGCTGATCAGCCAGTTCTACAAGGTGGACGTGATGTTCGCGGCGATCGGCGGGCACTTCGCCATGGACCCGGTGCACGCGGCGCTCGCCGTGGAGTGGGTGAACCCGAAGCAGGTGGTGCCGATCCACTTCGGCACTTACCCGATCCTCGCGGGCAGCCCGGCGCAGTTCAAGGCGGCGCTCGACGAGCGCGGGCTCGGCGCGCGCATGTTGGAGATGAAGCCGGGCGAGACGCGCGGCTTCTGAGCGCCGCGCGCGGCGGCGCCTAGTTGGCGGCGAGCAGCGCGAGCAGCACGAA
>JAOUGZ010000374.1 GCA_029865405.1 Betaproteobacteria bacterium | reverse complement strand
GCCGGCGACATCGCGGTCGAGCCGTTCGACTACGTGCCGGACGGCCCCGGCGCCGCGGCGCGCGCCATCGGCTACGTGCGCGGCATCCTCGAGGCGCTCGAATGACGCCGAAGCTGCCCTGCGCGCGCCCCGCGCGCCTCGTCCTCGAAGGGCGCTACGCGCGGCTGGAGCCGCTCGCGCCGGCGCATGTGGACGGCTTGCTTGCGGCCTCGGCCGACGCTTCGAGCTTCGAGTATCTGTTCGACGTGCCGCCGACGGGCAGGGATGACCTGCGGGCGTGGATCGCGCAGCGCATGAAGTCCGAGGATCCGCTGTTCCACGCCGTAGTGGACAAGGCCACGGGCGTGGCCGGCGGCCGGCAGACGTTCATGCGCATCACGCCCGAGCATGGCGTCATCGAGATCGGCAACATCCTCTGGGGACCGGCGATCGCGCGCGGCCGCGTCGCCACCGAGGCGCTGTACCTAGCGGCGAAGTACGTCTTCGACGCCCTCGGCTACCGGCGCTTCGGTTTCGACTTCGAGGGCGTGTTCCGCCAGCACATGTGGGTGAAAGGCGCGAACCGCGACGCCGCCGGGCGCCAGCGCGAGAAGCTGCAGGCGGCCGCGGCGCGCCGATGAGGGTCGACGCGCCGCGCTTTCGCGTCGCGGAAATCGCGCTGCTGGAGCGCGACGTGCGCCTGCGCATGCCCTTTCGCTTCGGCGTGGTGACGCTGACCGAGTCGCCGCAGGCCTTCGCGCGCGCGCGCATCCGCCTGGAAGACGGGCGCGAAGCCTGGGGCGGCGCCGCCGAGCTGCTGGCGCCGAAGTGGTTCGACAAGGACCCGGCGCTCTCGAACGAGGACAACTTCGAGCAGCTGGGCGCGTCGCTTTCGCGTGCGCGCGAGGCGTACCTCGCGCACGAGCCGCGCACCGCCTGGGCGCACAGCTCGCCGGGCCGCGGGCTGGTGGAGAACTACGGGCCGGCACTCCTCGACCGCGCGCTGCTGGATGCGCTGTGCCGCGCGCTGGGCGTGTCGTTCTACCGCGCGGTGCAGTCCAATCTCGTCGGCGCGGGCAGCATGGAAGGCATCGACCTCGGCGCCTTCTTCGCCGCGCTCAAGCCGCGCGCCGCCGTCGCCGCGCGCCACACCGTCGGTCTCGTAGACCCGATCACGGCGGCCGGACAGCTGCACCGGGTGAACGACGGCCTCCCGGAAACGCTCGAGGAAGTGATCGCGCGCTACGGCCACCGCTACGTCAAGCTGAAGGTCGCGGGCGACGCGCGCGCGGACATCGAACGCCTCGCGGCGATCGCCGCGGTGCTCGAGCGCATCGACGGCGCGTACCACGTGTCGCTCGACGGCAACGAGCAGTACGAGGACCTGCAGGGCGTGGCCGAGCTGTGGTCGCGCATGAAGGGCGACCCGCGCCTCGCGCGCCTCGTGAAAAGCGTGCTGTTCGTCGAGCAACCGGTGAAGCGGCAGAAGGCCTTCGCCGCCCGGGTGAAGGGCATCGACAAGCCGGTGATCATCGACGAGTCCGACGACGCGCTCGACGCCTTCCCGCGCGCGAAGGCGCTCGGTTATCGCGGCGTGTCCTCGAAGACCTGCAAGGGCCTGTACAAGTCGCTGCTGAATCGCGCGCGCTGCGCGGCCTGGGGCGAGGGCTACTTCATGTCGGGGGAGGACCTGACGATCCAGGCGGGCCTCGCGCTGCAGCAGGACCTGGCGCTGGTGTCGATTCTCGGCCTGACGCACGTTGAGCGGAACGGCCATCACTATGTGAACGGCATGGCCGGCCTGCCGCCGGGCGAGCAGAATGCGTTCCTGGCGGCCCACCCCGACCTGTACGAGAAGAGCCATGGCGCGGTGCGCGTGCGCATCGACGACGGCATGCTCGCCCTCGGCTCGCTCGACTGTCCCGGCTATGCGAGCCGCGCCGTGCCGGAGTGGAATTCGATGAAGGAGATGTCATGGGCTTCCGCGTCGTAAGCACCAACCACACCAGCTTCACCGTGTCGAGCCTCGATCGCTCGGTCGCGTTCTTTCGCGATTGCCTGGGCTTCGAGCTGGTGTCGCGCGCGCCGCGCGATCCGGCCGTGGTGCAAAAGATCACCGGCGTCGAAGGCGCCGACATGGAGATCGCGTTTCTGCGCGGTCCGGGCCACACGCTCGAGCTGATCGAGTACAAGGCGCCGGCCAAGAAGGGGCGCATCGAGGCGCGGCCCTGCGACACGGGCTTCGCGCATCTCGCGCTCAATGTCGACGACGCCGACGCCGCAGTCGCGGCCGTCGCCGAGTTCGGCGTGCGCGCGATCGGCGCGCCGGTGCCGATCAACGCCGGGCCCAACAAGGGACGCAAGGTGGTCTACGTGCGCGACTGGGACGGCGTGACGCTCGAATTCATCGAGACGGCCCGCCAATGACGCAGAAGCGCATCGGCATCATCATGCACGGCGTCACCGGGCGCATGGGCATGAACCAGCACCTCATCCGATCGATCCTCGAGATCCGCAAGCAGGGCGGCGTGGCGCTGAAGGACGGCACGCGCCTGATGCCCGACCCGCTGCTCGTCGGGCGCAACGCGGCGAAGATCGAGGCGCTCGCGCGCCAGCAAAGCGTGCAGCGCTGGACCGCGGACCTCGAGGCGGCGCTCGCCTCGAAGGAGGACGCCGTGTTCTTCGACGCCGCCTCCACGCAGCTGCGCCCGACGCTGCTCAAGCAGGCGATCAGGGCGGGCAAGCACGTCTACTGCGAAAAGCCTGTGGCCACCACGCTCGCCGAAGCGATGAGCCTCTACAAGGCGGCGAAGAAGGCGAAGGTGAAGCACGGCGTGGTGCAGGACAAGCTGTGGTTGCCGGGGCTGCTGAAGCTGAAGAAGCTGCGCGATGAAGGCTTCTTCGGCCGCATCCTCTCGGTGCGCGGCGAGTTCGGCTACTGGGTGTTCGAGGGCGATCGCCAGCCGGCGCAGCGCCCGTCCTGGAATTATCGCAAGCAGGACGGCGGCGGCATCATCCTCGACATGCTGTGCCACTGGCGCTACGTGCTGGACAACGTCTTCGGCGAAGCGAAGGCGGTGTCCTGCCTCGGCGCCACGCACATCCCCGCGCGCTGGGACGAAAACGGGAAGAAGTACAAGGCGACGGCGGACGACGCGGCCTACGCCACGTTCCAGCTTGCCGGCGGCGTGATCGCGCATTTCAACTCGGCGTGGACGGTGCGCGTGCGCCGCGACGACCTGCTCACGCTGCAAGTGGATGGCACCGAGGGCAGCGCGGTGGCGGGGCTGCGCGGCTGCCGCGTTCAGTCCTACGCCGACACGCCCAAGCCCGTGTGGAACCCGGACATCCCGCAGCCGATCGACTTTTACGCCGGCTGGAAGGAAGTGCCGGACGAGGACTACGACAACGCATTCAAGGCGCAGTGGGAGCTGTTCCTGCGCCACGTGGCGGGCGAAGGCCCGATTCGCTGGGGGCTGCTCGAAGCCGCCAAGGGCGTGCAGCTTGCCGAGCTCGGACTGAAAAGCTGGAAGCAGCGAAAATGGATCGACATCCCCAGGCTGAAGGCCTGAGCCTCAAGCTGCCGGTCGCCGGCGGCCGGCTCGACACCTACCGGCTCCTCGGCCCGCGCCGCTTCGAGAAGCCGGCGCGGCCCTTCACGCGCGTCGCGCTCGCCGCCGCGCACGTGGTGGCCGATCCGCGCTCTGCGAAAGATCCTTGGCTTGAAGCGGCCATCGACTGGGACGCGACCCTCGCCTACCGCAGGCACTTGTGGTCCTGGGGCATGGGCGTCGCCGAGGCGATGGACACCGCGCAGCGCGGCATGGGACTCGACTGGACGAATTCGCTCGAACTGATCCGCCGCACGCTCGATGCGGCGAAGGATGTGAAGGGCG
>JAOUGZ010000373.1 GCA_029865405.1 Betaproteobacteria bacterium | reverse complement strand
CGAGCCGCACGCGCCGCATCTACATCGCGCTGCACGACCCGGGTCACGTGACGCGCGAGTGCCCGCGCTTGATGTCGCTGCTCGCGCGCTTCGCGCACGCCATCCAGGTGCACTGCACGCACGAGGAGATCCGCGCCATCCAGGACAGCTTCCTCGTGCTCGACCAGAGCCACTACGTGCGCCGCCCGGTGGCGCAGTTCTACCGCGGCGCGCTCGGCCTGCACGACGACACCGAGGCGCTCGCCATGCGCGGGCGCTTTCAGGAGATCTGGGCGGCGTCCTTTCCCGGAGTGTCGGCGAGCACGCTGGGGTTGTAGACCGGGCGGCGACGAAGCACGCCCGAGCGCGGGATTTGCCTTTCAAAGAATCTCGCCTTTTCTGTCCGGGTGAATCTTCCGGACAGAAAAGGCGAGACCGTTTTTTGCTGCGAGTGCGGAGCGCCGACACTGGCCCAGGCGCCTTACAGCTCGCGCCACCCGAACCCCTCTTCCTGGGTGGCGACGCCCACCCAGTCGTTCGCGCAACCGAGCGCTGCCGCGAGCGCCGCGCGCGCGAGCGCCGCGGAATTGTTCTGCTGCGACAGGTGCGCGGCGATGACGTGCTTCAGCCGCGAGCGGTCGAGCGCCTCGAGCAAGCGGCCCGACGCGGCGTTGTCCAGGTGGCCGAAAGGCCCGCCGATGCGCTCCTTCAGCCACTTCGGGTAGTCGCCGCCCCACAGCAGGTCGAGGTCGTGGTTGGTCTCCAGCACCAGCGCGTCGCATCCCGAGAGCATCGCTTCCACGTGCGCGGTAGAGGTGCCGAGGTCGGTGAGCACGCCGAGGCGCCGCGCGCCGTCGCCGAGCACGAACTGCACCGGCTCGCGCGCATCGTGCGGCACCGTGAACGGCTCCACGCGGAAATCACCGATCGCGAACGGCGCCTGCCCCTCGATCAGGCGCAGCTCGACGCCCGCCGCCGACTTGTCGCCATCCTCCTGCGCGCGGCGCGTGCCGTGCGTGAGATAGACCGGCAACGCGTGCTGCGCCGCGAACGGGTACGCGTGGCCGACGTGGTCGTCGTGCTCGTGCGTGACGAGGATCGCGTCGAGGTCGGCGGGCGAGAGCCCGAGGCGCCCGAGGCGCCGCGCCGTCTCGCGCGGCGACAGGCCGCAATCGATCAGCACGCGGCTGCCGCCGGCTTCGGCGACCAGGCTGTTTCCCTTGCTGCCGCTGCCGAGCGACGCGAAGCGCACTACTTCAGTTGCTCGTGCAGCAGGGCGAGGATGCGGCTCGCGGTGGACGAGCTCTCGGCGGCGCCGTCTTTGTCGAGCACCTGCACGCGGCTCGCTGCGTCGGCCGAGGTCACCGACACGCGGTACTGCTCGGCCTTGATCCTGGGCGTGTCGTCGCGCCAGAAGGCGAGGCGCGAGAGCAATCCCTCGTCCTTCTTCCCCGCCAGATCCGCCTGCGGATCCGCGTAGCGCACGAAGTACACGCCCTTCTGGCGGTCGCGGTCCTCGACCGTGAAGCCGACGCGGTCGAGCGCGAGGCCCACGCGCCGCCAGGCGCGGTCGAAAGGCTCCAGCACTTCGAGCAGCTCGGCGCCATCGAGGCCCTTCTTCAGCGTCGCGCGCTGCGCCGCGGGCTGCGCATTGGCGACGCGCGTGCGCGCCTCGCCCTCGGGGGCGCCCAGGCGCACCATGAGGCGGCGCAGGAATTCGGCTTCCAGTTCCGGGTCGGGCGGCCGCGGCTGCCACGCGGTCTGCGTCCGATCCTCGCTCACGAACACCTCGGCGAGGCCGCGATGGCTGATGTAGATCTCGGTGCCTCCGCCCGGCGCGGGCTCCAGGCGCGCGCGGTACTTGTCGCGCTCGCCCGTGGAATGCAGCGACTCGAGGATCGAACCGAGCGTGCGGCGCACCCAGCTGTCGGGAATCTTGGCGCGGTTCTCGGCCCACTCGGTCTCCACCACGCCCGCCTCGGGCATCTCGCGCGCGATGAGGAAGCCGTTCTCCTGCCAGAACGACTTCACCACCGGCCACAGCTTGTCCGGCGCCTCGTTCACGACCAGCCAGCGCTGGTCGCCGGCGCGCTCCACGCGCATGCCGTCGATCGACGGCAGCAGCGACGTCGTGCCGGGCCGCGCCTGCTGCGTGCGGCCGGCCTGGTAGCCCGAGAGGGTCGTCGCAGCGCGGGCGCTGTCGGGCACCTGGTACCGATCGTCGCGCGCCGGCGCGGTCAGGTCGGGCGGCACGTCGAGCGGCGGCAGCTTCTGCGCCGACTTGTACTCGATGCGGCTCGCGCCATCGAGCAGGCCCTCGGTGCTGCTGCAGGCGGCAAGGAGCGCCAGCGCGGCAGCCGCGGCCGCGAGCCGCCTCATGCGCGCTTTTCCACCACGCGCAGTCCGGCGATGTTGATGCCCGCCTCGGCGAGCGCTTCGCGCACCGCGCCCTGGAACTTCTCCGCGAGCGGCGTCATCGGCAGGCGCAAACCCGCCTCGATGCGGCCCATCTGCGCCAGCGCCCACTTCACCGGAATCGGATTGGCTTCCAGGAACAGCCGCTGGTGCAGCGGCAACAGGCGCAGGTTGATCTCGCGCGCCTTCTTCACGTCGCCGACCAGCGCCGCAGCGCACATCTCGTGCATCAGGCGCGGCGCGACGTTGGCGGTGACCGAGATGGTGCCGTGGCCGCCGAGCAGGATCAGGGCGAGCGCCGTGGCGTCGTCGCCGCTGTAGATGGCAAAGCCGCGCGGCAGGCGCTTGATGAGATCGGTGCCGCGCTCGATGTTGGCGGTCGCGTCCTTGACGCCGATGATGCCGGGCAGCTGCGCGAGGCGCAGCAGCGTGTCGTTGTGCAGGTCGGCGACGGTGCGGCCTGGCACGTTGTACACGATCATCGGCAGATCGACGGTTTCCGCGACCTTGCGGAAATGCCGGTACAGGCCTTCCTGCGCCGGCTTGTTGTAGTAGGGCACCACCGACAGGCAGGCGGTGGCGCCGGCCTTCTTCGCCGACGCGGTGAGCTCGACCGCTTCTGCGGTGGAGTTGCCGCCGGTGCCGGCGACGATCGGGATGCGGCCTTTGGCGTGGTCGACGGCGACGCGGATCAGCTCCTTGTGCTCGTCGAAGTCCACGGTGGGCGACTCGCCCGTGGTGCCGACGACGACGATGCCGTCCGTGCCCTCGGCGACGTGCCAGTCGATGAGCTCGCGAAAGCGGGCCATGTCGAGGCGGCCGTCCTCGTGCATCGGGGTGACGATCGCAACCAGGCTGCCGGTAATCATGGGGACCTCCTTCAACTTCGCAGTGCCTTCGATTTTATCCGTTCCGCGAGCGCCCGGCGCATATTCGCTGCACCATGGCGCGCTTCGGCGCGAGGCTCAGCCCCTGCTCGAAGGCGATGATGTGCAGACCGGCGAATGCGGTCCACAGTTCCCCGGGCGCGAGCAGGAACGCCGGGTTCGAGGGCTTGCCGAAGCGCTCGTTGCCCGCCATGAAAGTCTCGTAGATCAGCACGCCGCCCGGGGCGAGCGCGCGCTCGATCGCCGGAAACAGCGGCCGGTGCAGGTAGTTCGCGACCACGATGCCCTGGAAGGTCTCGCCCGGCAGCGGCCAGGGGCTGCCGTCTTCGAGGTCGGCCTGGACGAAGCGGATCCCGGGGAGCGACTGCGGCTCCCGGTCCACCGCGGTCACTTCGAGGCCGAGGCCGGCGAGCAGGCGCGCGTGCCGCCCGCCGCCACAGGCGAGGTCGAGCACCCGGCCCTGCGTAATGAGCGGCGCCCAGCGCGCGACCCACGCGGAGGGCGCGACAATGTCGTGCTCCTTCATCCCGCCGAGTCTAAAACATGCCCACCGAGACGATCCGCTTTCCCGGCCGCCAGGGCCGCGAGCTTGCCGCGCGCCT
>JAOUGZ010000372.1 GCA_029865405.1 Betaproteobacteria bacterium | reverse complement strand
CCGTTAGCCTCAAACCAAGAGCATGAGGGAACGACACATGCCCAACGAGCTACCGTGATCACCTATGAGTGGTTCCCACAGTCTAGATTCGGCGAACCGAACCCAACGTCGGGCAGGCAATGACAACAAGCTGCGATAGTGGCTCCCCGCCGACCCTGCTGCGCGGCATCACGCGTGTTCATTTGATCGGACTCTTGATCAACGCGATCGTTGGCGCGGGGATTCTGGGGCTGCCGTCGACGACGTTCGCGCTAGTCGGTTCGTACAGCGTAATCACCTGGCTTATCTGTGGTCTGGTCGTGTCAGCCATCGCCTTGTGTCTGGCGGAGGTCAGTACGCGGTTTCGGGACTCGGGTGGCCCCTATCTGTATGCGCACGTCGTATTCGGTCCGACCGTGGGCTTCATCACCGGCTGGCTCCGGTGGATCGCGAGCGTACTTTCCTTCGCAACCGTGCTCAACCTACTGGTCGCCTATTTGTCCCTGATCATCCCTGCCGTCGCGGGCGGGGCAGGGCGATTCCTCACGATTACGATTGTCACCGGCGGACTGACCGTCATTCTCGGTCGTGGACTGCGCGGCACCGTGTGGATGAGCAGTGTCCTCAGCATCGGGAAACTGCTGTTTCTGGCGCTGTTCATTCTGGTCGGCGCATTCTTTTTCGACGCGTCGCGGATCCACATGGCACCCGTACCGGGTCCGTACGACGTGGCCGCTGCGTTGCTGCTGTCGATCTTCGCGTTCTTCGGGTTCGAGGCTGGAGCGATTGCTGCCGGCGAGGTGGCCGATCCGGAGCGAGATCAGCCCGTGGCGATTCTGGCGAGCGTCGGGCTAACGACGCTGTTGTTCGCGCTGCTGCAGCTCGTTTGCGTGGGCACCCTCGACTCGCTGGCCGCGTCGTCCCGACCGGTGGCCGAGGCCGCGACCGCGATGCTCGGCTCCGCGGGCGGCTGGCTGGTGACCGTTGGCGCCCTACTCCTGCTGCTCGGGGCGCTATTGGCGGTGCTGATCGGCGGCAGCCGCACGCTGTATGCAATGGGTGAACGGGCCCAGATGCCGATCGCCGTGGCGTCGGTGCACGCGCGCTGGAGAACACCGCTGGTGGCAATCGTCATCGCGGGGGCCTGTGCCTGGATCGCGACGCTCGCCAGCACATTCACGACCGCGATCACGATCGCCGTCGGAACTCGCGTATTGAGCTACATGGTCATCTGCGCGGCGCTGCCGGTCTTGCGCCGGCGTAGCGATGCACCCGCCGCGCGGTTCAGACTGCCCGCCGGGGATCTGATCGCTGGCATCGCGATCCTTGCAAGCCTTGGACTACTCGCAGCCGCCCCGGCCCGCGAGGCGATCGCGATCGCGGTGCTCGTTGGGATCGGACTGCTAACACAGAAGCTGCTGCGACGGGATTATTACCCGGCATTACGAACGGGCTTCCACACGGAACTCGATTCGGCTGATCGATGACGAGGGCATCAGCCGGCGGAAATGGCGCGTTTCGTGCGACGACGAGCTGGCCCGTCGTGCCCCGTACGCCGAGGCGTTGCCGTCGAGCCCACGCGTGGTATCGGCGGCGCATCGCAAGAAGGCGAGGTCGTGGTCGGTCAAGTTGAGGCTAACAACCGTATCTGGACTCCTCCGTCAAGCAGAAAGCGAAACGTTTCAAGAAATCGTTGTCGTGATGCGACGAAGGTCGCCTTCGTCGCATAGCTGCGCCACACCACGGCGTGAGCACGGGTCAAGGCTGGGCGCAGCACACCGCCGGAGGCGGCCAACGGGCCTTGACGCGCGCGGAGCGCCGTGGCGGTTGTCGTACCCAGAGCGTTGCACGACGGTCGGACTGCAGTCGTATCTTCGGCCTCGTCCGTGGAGCCGGTTCGGCTCCGGGCCATCATGGAATCCGCGCGCGGGGAGCCAATCGCTTGCACGGCCCCTCACGGCCAGCCGAGTTATCGGCTTGCCCCCGCGCCGGTCCGACCGGTGCGCCATGAGGCGGGCACTCGGTGCAGTCCTCTGGGTAAGCCAGCGTCGACACCGCGATTACGCGGGTCGACGGTCGGCCGCGTACGGGCGCTGTTGCGCCCACACGGCCCACACGATCCGGGCGAGCTTATTCGCCACGGCCACGGCGGCGACATTGCGCCCGCGCCGCTGTTCGGCGTGCACGGCCCACTGCTGCAGCGACGTGGGTGGTGCCGCCGTCTTCGCGTGCCAGACGACCGAGCGGGCCCCGTGCGTCAGGAGCATGCGCACATACACATCGCCCCGCTTGCTGATGGCGCCGAGTCGTCGACGCGACCCGCTGGAGTCTTCCTTCGGCGTCAAGCCGAGAAAGCTGGCGAAATGTCGTCCTGACGGAAAGCGCCGGATGTCGGCGACGAGCGCCACGAGCGCCGTCGCGGTGATCACGCCCACGCCCGGGACAGTCTGCAAGAGCGTTACGTCGGCCATCTCGGCGGCGAGCGCCCCGAGCTGTCGTTCGACGGCCCGCATGTTCGTCGCCAGCATTTCAACCTCGTCACAGGCCGCCGCGAGGGTCGTGTGCAGCAGCAGGGGCACCGGGGTCGGCTCGACCAGCAATTCCCGGACCCGAGGGACAACGTGCTGCGCGCCGACTGGGATGAAGATGCCGAATTCGCGCAGCAGGCCTCGGAGCGTATTGAGGCGCGCGGTGCGCGTCGCGAGCCAGGTCGAACGCAGGCGGTGTAGCGAGGCAATGGCTTGGTGCTCGATGGTCTTGACGGGGACCGGGTGAATCTCTTCGTTCCGATTGGCTTCCAGGAGCCCCTTCGCATCGGTGCGATCGGTCTTATTGCGCCGCACGTAGGGGCGCACATCATGCGGAGGCAGCAGCCGTACCGTATGACCGAATGGTTGGAGTTGGCGCGCCCAGTAATGCGCTGATCCACAGGCCTCGAGGACGATCGTTGCCGGCGGCCGCTGGGCGAAGAACGGTAATAGTCGATCGCGCGAGAGCCTGCGTTCTTCGTCGAGATGGCCTGGCCGATGCGACACGGCTACCTGGAATACCGACTTTGCGAGATCGACGGCGATGGTCGTATGCTCCATGGGGACTCCTCCTCGCGTTGGCCTCGAGAGGCCGTTTCACCGTTGGCACCATGATGCCGCACGGCAGGAGGAGTCCATTCCATCGACTGGAGCCAGCGCGGCGTGAACTGTGATGCCGTGCGGCTCATCCGCAAACGTTGTCTAGGCGGTCGAGAGTACCCTCGACGTACAGCGGCGCGGTCGGGGACGTAGGCGTCCGTATTCCCATCTTGGGAGGCTCTGGATGAGCACGGTTGGTGTAAGAGAAGTCCCGGTATCAGATAAGTCTGCAGTGACACGCTTCGTGCAACTAGAGCGCCAGCTCGTCGGCTCCAACGCTCTCTTCTACTCGGAGCCAGATGCAGACATCGCTAAAGCACTCTCTGGCCGATCCAGTTTCTTCACGGAAATCGAGCACGCCCTTTTCGTAGCCTCGGACAACGGCGTGGATTGCGCGAGATGTGCTGCCTTGATCAACCGCAGATACCAGAAGGCCAAGAATGAAGCGGTAGGTGCGATCGGCTATTTCGCTGCCTCTCCTGACAGTCTGGCTTGTGTAAGGTTAATGTTGGAGCGCGCCGAGGCCTGGCTCAGGACCCGAGGTGTGACACGGATAGTCGCTCCTTTCAACGGGGTTATCACTGCTACGACAAGTGTCTGTGAGCACTGAGTCGCCTAACACGGCCTGCAGCCGACGGAGCTGCATGCCACCGTGGAGCGCCGCGGCTGAACCTCAGCGTTAGCCGGACGGAACTGCGCCAACATAGGGGAACCAGGATGTACTGGGCACCGTTGGGAAAGGGGCACAGCATGCCACTGAACGTGCTGAACAACCGTCGGGTGCAGCGGAGCATAGTTG
>JAOUGZ010000371.1 GCA_029865405.1 Betaproteobacteria bacterium | reverse complement strand
ACATCCATGCCAGTGCTGCGAGCGAGGCGAGCGAGAACAGGCCGAGGTAGCCGCGCTCGCCGAGCGCGCGCACCGCCAGCGCGCGCAGCGGCGTGCTGGGCACGATGTGCAGGCCGAGAAACAGCAGAGTGGCGAGAATCAGGTAGAGCGTGGCATCCACGTCATCGGCGCCCGGGACGAAAGGTCGGCATTTTCTGCCAATCCGTGCCGCTCAGGCAAGGTCGACGATGAACAGCCGGATGAGATCTTCGAGCACTTCGCGCGAACCGAGCACTTGGCAGCCGACGCGGCTGGCGCGCTCGCCGCTGGGCAGCGTGACCCGGGTGACGTAGCGTATTTCAAGGTCGACGTAGAACGGCTCGATCTGCGGATGCCGGATGCGCACCCGCTCCAGCCGCGTGCCCGCGCAGAGCGGGATCGTGGGGTCGGTGACCAGCGTGCCGATGCCGTCGAGGCTGACGTCGACGACGTTGGCGGCGAACGTCTGCAACCCCATGCGCACGTCGCAGTCCACGGGCGCCTGCGGCGGCACCTGGACGCGGGCGACGCCGCGGCGCTGCTGGATGCCGAGCATCATCGTCGGCAGCGCGCATTGGATGCAAGGCTGTCCCGCGTGCGCAGACTGCTTCGGCCCGTCGCTGGTGAACGCGAACTGGGCGCCGCGATGGTTGCAGCGCAACGTGAGCTTGGGCGCCGCCAGCACCGCCGAATTGGCCGGCTTGTTGTCCGAGTACGCGAGCAGCATGTAGCCGCGCACCGGCTCGACGAAGAGCAGATTCGACAGGAACAGCTGCTGCGTCGGCAGCTTCGCGGTCACCGCATCCTTGTCGCGGACGATGGCGTCGAGGAGCCGGCCGATTTCGATTCCCGAGCGCACGAGGAGCTGGCCGGTGGTGGCCAGCCGCGCGGTGATGTCAGGCGAGTTCAAGAGCGCTCACATTGCCAGTTTGGATGCCGGGCTCAAGGACAAACTGCGCAGTATCCTAGCGCGTCCGGATGCTTTTGTGACGGTGTGGGCAACGCCTTGCGCAAAGCCCCGCCGCGGCGCCGTCGCCCGCGCCCGACGCGCTCAATGGCGCAGGGCGAACCAGACCGCGGTGACGAGCAGTGTGACCAGCGCCACCGGCACGCCGCTGCGCGCGTGGGTGCGCCAGTCGATGGCGATGCCGCGCCGCCGCGCCGCGTCGACGACGATGATGTTGGCGATCGAGCCCACGACCAGCAGGTTGCCAGCGAGGGTGCTCACCAGCGCCAGCAGGGGGCCGGAAAACGTTTCGGTCGCCGCCGGCAGCAGGAGCATCACGGCCGGCACGTTGGACACCATGTTGGACAGCAGCAGCGTGGCGACGAACAGCGGCCCGGTATCGGAGAGCGGCAGGCCGGCATCCGCCAGCCAGGCGAGCGCGCCGGCCACGAGTCCGGTCTGCGCGAGCGCGTGATTCACCACGAACAGGCCGACGAACAGCACCAGCAGCTCCCAGTCGACCAGGCCGAGCATCTTGTGCGAGTGCAGCCGGCGGCTCATCAGCAGGAGCCCGGCGCCGGCGAGGGCCGCCACTTCGCGCGGCAACTCGGTGAACAGGAACGCGCCAAGAAGTGCGACGGCCACCGCCAGCCCCTTGGCGGTCTGCCAGCGGTCGTACACCGCGTCGTCGTGCCGGCGCTCGGGCGGCGGGTCGTCGAGCACGGTGCGCCAGCGCCCGCGCGTCTGCCAGACGAGGATGCCCCAGGTGGCGGCGAGGCCGAGCAGTACCGGGACGATCGCCTCGAGGAAGTAGCCGGCGAAGGACAGCTCCAGCACCTGGCCGACGAGCATGTTCTGCGGATTGCCGATCAGCGTCGCCGCCGAGCCGACGTTGGCCGCGCAGGCGAGGCCGAGCAGGTAGGGCACGGGGTCCAGCCGGCGCGCGAGGCACGCGTCGGCCAGCACCGGCGCCATGGCGAGACAGATGACGTCGTTGCTGAATACCGCGGACAGGACGCCCACCACCCCGATCACCGCGGCGAGCAGCGCCGGCGGCGAGATGCGCATCTCGGCCAGCCCGAGCGTCACGTGCGTGTAGAAGCCGCCGAGGCGCATCTGCGCCGAGATCACCATGAAGGAAAAGAGCAGCAGCAGCGTCGGCAGGTGCACGGCGCCCGCCGCCTCGGCGGGCGTCACCGCGCCGAAGGCGACCAGCGCGATTGCACCGAGCAGCGCCACCCCGGTGCGGTCGAGCTGCAGGAACGGCAGCCCGCCGAGCAGCATCCCCAGGTAGACGACGGCGAAGACCGCGAGCACGGTGGTCGCCATAGTGGCGCCTTCAGGCAAGCGACTTGCCGACGATCTCGGCGACGTCGCGCGACAGGCCGGCCGCGTCGCGGATGCGCTCGAGCTGCGCGCGCGCGAGCGCCTGGCGCGCGGCGTCGAACCTGCGCCAGCGGTCGAACCCCCGCGCCATGCGCGCCGCGACCTGCGGATTGAGCTTGTCGAGCTCCAGCACGCGATCGGCGAGGAAGGCGTAGCCGGCGCCTTCGGCGGCGTGGAAGCGCACGTGGTTGGCGGCGAAGGCGCGCACCAGCGAGTAGACCTTGTTCGGCACCTTGATGTCGAACGCCGGGTGCGCGAGCAGCTGGCGCACGCGCGCGAGCGTTCCCGGCAGGCGCGAGGTCGCCTGCACCGCGAGCCATTTGTCCACCACCAGCGTCTCGTCGCGCCACTTGTCGTAGAAGGCCTGCAGCGCGGGTTCGCGCTCCGGGCAGTCGGCATTGGCGAGGCAGCCGAGCGCCGCCATCGCGTCGGTCATGTTGTCGGCGCGGCGGAACTGCTCGTCGGCGAGCGCAGTGTGCCCCAGCTCGGCGAGGTAGCCGAGGCACAGGTTCTTCAGCGCGCGCCGGCCGACCGACGCCGGGTCGGGCGCGTACGGCGCGCTCGACTGCAGCGCGCGGTAGGTCGCCGACAATTCGGGCGCGAGCGCCTCGGCGATGCGCCGGCGCAGGGTGTTGCGCGCCTCATGCAGCGCGTCCGGGTCCACCACCTCGAGCTGTTCGGCGAGGAAGGCTTCGGCGGGCAGCGCGAGCGCCTCGGCGACAAAGGCGTGGTCCTTTTCCGCCAGCGCGCGCCGCGCCGCCTCGAGGAACGCGCGCGAGGGCGCGCCGCTCTGCTTCAGGATGATGGTGGCGGCGAGACGCTGGCCGGCTTCCCAGCGGTTGAACGGATCGTCGTCGTGCGCGAGCAGGTGCACGAGGTCGGCTTCGCTGTACGGGTAGTTGAGGATCACGGGCGCCGAGAAGCCGCGCAGCAGCGAGGGCACGGGCCTTTGCGCGGCGGCGAACTCGAAGCGCTGTTCGGCTTGCGTCAACGACAGCATGCGTTCCTCGGCGCCGACCTTCACCGCCAGCGGGATGTGCAGCGGCGGATTCATCGACTGCCTGACGCTCAAAATGAACGTGCCGTCCTGGTACTCGCCCGTGCAGTCGAGCACCGGCGTGCCGGCGGCGTCGTACCAGCGCCGGAACTGCGACAGGTCGACGCCCGAGGCATCCTGCATCGCCTGCACGAAGTCGTCGCAGGTCACGGCGCGGCCGTCGTGGCGCTCGAAGTACAGCTTCATGCCGGCCTGGAACTTCGCTTCGCCGAGCAGCGTGTGCTGCATGCGCACCACTTCGGCGCCCTTTTCGTACACCGTCATGGTGTAGAAGTTGCGGATCTCCATGTACGACTGCGGCCGCACCGGGTGCTTCATCGGCCCGGCGTCCTCCGGGAACTGCCCGGCGCGGAGCACGCGCACGTTCTGGATGCGCTCCACGGCGCGCGAGTACTGGTCGGAGCTGTACTCCTGGTCGCGGAACACGGTGAGGCCTTCCTTCAGCGACAGCTGGAACCAGTCGCGGCAGGTGACGCGGTCGCCGGTCCAGTTGTGGAAGTA
>JAOUGZ010000370.1 GCA_029865405.1 Betaproteobacteria bacterium | reverse complement strand
CACGGCATCAGGAAAAGATTGATGCGCCAGAGATACTGGTCACCCGGCACGGAACGGCGCGCGCCGCAGGCAAGACCGTAGGGCGCATCGTGCACCGTGTAGCGCGGAGGCGAATCGTCGGGCGCGGCGTGGCCCCGGCGCGACTCGTCGATCTCGCCTTCGAGCCCCTGGGCGTAATTGCAGCCCTGCACCTGGAACGACGCCAGGCGCTGCGCCGCGGGCAGGCCCAGCCATTCGAATTCGGGCAGCTCGGCGCGCTTCTCGGCAGGGCCCAGATAGGCCCAGAGCAGTCCCGCGCGCTCGGTAACGGCGAAGGCCTCGGCCCGCACCTTCTCGCGAAAGCCCGAACCCGCCGGTTCCGTGGGCATGTCGAGGCAGCGCCCCGACACGTCGAACTTCCAGCCGTGGTAGGCGCAGCGCAGGCCGCCGGCTTCATTGCGGCCAAGGCACAAGCTGGCGCGGCGGTGAGGACAATGCTCGCCGAGCAGCCCGGCGCGGCCGCGACTGTCGCGAAACGCGACCAGCGGCTCGCCGAGCAGCCGCACGCGCTGCGGCGGCGCTTCCGCGACCAACTCGTCGGCGGGCATGAACGGCAGCCAGTGGCGGCGGAACAGCGCGCCCATCGCCGTGCCCGGACCCACCCGCGTGAGCAGCGCGTTGTCCTCGCGGCTCAGCACCCGCGGCCCGCTACTTCTTCTTGCTCAGGCGCTGCATGACGTACGAGCCGGGGGCATCCTCCATCGCCTTGGACGGGATGCGCGCCGGCACCTTGTCGCCGCCGTTCTGCTGCTCCATCCAGCGCTGCCAGTCGTCCCACCATGAGCCCGGGTGCTGTTCGGCGCCTTCGAACCAGGTTTCCGGCGAGTCGGCGACGGTCTCGTTCGTCCAGTAGTGGTACTTCTTCGCCGCCGGCGGGTTGACGATGCCGGCGATGTGGCCCGAGCCGCCGAGCACGAAGCGCACCTCGCCACCCAGGTATTGCGCGCCCTTGTACGTGGTCTTCCAGGGCGCGATGTGGTCCTCGACGGTGGAGATGAAGTAGGCCGGCACCTCGACCTTGGAAAGGTCGACCGGCACGCCGGCGAGCGTCACCGCGCCCGGCACGCCGAGCTGGTTCTTCAGGTACATGTTGCGCAGGTAGAAGCTGTGCATGCGCGCCGGCATGCGCGTCGAATCCGAGTTCCAGTACAGCAGGTCGAACGGGAACGGATCCTTGCCCATCAGGTAGTTGTTGATGACGAAGGACCACACCAGGTCGTTCGAGCGCAGCATGTTGAAGGTGGTCGCCATCTCCGAGCCCTCGAGGTAGCCGCGCTCGTTCATGCGCCGCTCGAGGTTCTCGACCTGCGCCTCGTCGATGAATACGCCGAGCTCCCCGGGCTGCGAAAAATCGAGCAGCGAGACGAAGAAGGTGGCGCAGCCGATGCGCGCGTCGCCCTTGGCGGCGAGCCAGGCGAGCGCACAGCCCAGCAGCGTGCCGCCCAGGCAGTAGCCGATGACGTTGAGCTGCTTTTCGGCCGTGGCCTTGAGCACGGCGTCCATCGCCGCGAGCGCGCCCTCGGTCAGGTAGTCGTCGAAGCCCTTCTCGGCAAGTTTCGCATCGGGATTCACCCACGATACGACGAACACCGTGTGCCCCTGGTCGACCGCCCACTTGATGAAGCTGTTCTTCTCGCGCAGGTCGAGGATGTAGTACTTGTTGATCCACGGCGGGATGATGAGCAGCGGCCGCCGGTACGCTTCGGAGGTCGACGGCTGGTACTGGATGAGCTGCAGCAGCGCGTTCTGGAACACCACCTTGCCGGGCGTCGTGGCGACGTTCTTGCCGAGCTGGAACGCCGTCTCGTCGGTCATGCTGATCCGGAGCTGCCCTTCGCCCTTCTCGATGTCGGCGAGCAGGTTGGCGAGGCCCTTGACCAGGTTTTGCCCGCCGGAGGCGAGCGTCTCGCGCAGCACCTGCGGGTTGGTGGCGGCGAAGTTCGACGGCGCCAGCGCATCCACGTACTGCCGCGTGAAGAAGGCGATCTTCTTCTGCGACTCCTCGGGCAGCCCCTGCACCCCCGCCACCGCGTGCTGCGTGTGGCGGGCGGCGATGAGATACGACTGCTTGATGTAGTCGAACAGGAAATTGTCCGACCATTCCTGGTCCTTGAACCGCGCGTCGCCCTGCGCCGGCTGCGCCACCGGCGCGGGTGCCTGGCCCATCATCTTCAGCCAGGAGGACTGCCACAGGCGCATCGAATCGATCCAGAAATTGACCGACGCCGCGGCGAGCGCGCTCGGATCGATGAGCAGGCGCGAGTACAGGTCCATGTAGGCCCTGGCGATGCCGAGCTCGTCCTTCACCGCCGAGGACAGGGTGCTCTGCAGCTGCTTCTGCCCGAACTCCTTCAGGATGCGCGAGGAGCGCTCGGCGACCTCGTGCAGCACCTTCGCGGTTTGTTCGCGGTTTACGCCGTCAGCGCCTTCTCCCATGCTTTCTCCTTGATGAGGGCGAACCGTGTCACGCCATCCTGCCCGCGCGCGCGGCGCAGCCGCCCGGCGCGCTCCAGGTAATGCAGGTGGGCGATCGCCTCGCCCATCGCGAAGAACATCTGCTGCGTGTCGAGCGGCCGCCGGAAGATCAGCGCCAGCACGTCGGCGGCGCTGCGCGGGGCATCGCCGCAGGCCTGCAAAAGCTCGGCCAGGCGCACCTCATGGTGCGCCTCCAGTTGCGCCACGCGCGCGTGCGCGCCGCGAAACGGCAGGCCGTGCGAGGGCAGCACCAGCACGTCGGCCGGCAGCTCGCGGTATCGCCGGATCGAGCGCAGGAAGTAGCCCAGCGGGTCGCCCTCGGGATCGGTCGGCCAGACGCCGACGTGCGTGGAAATGGAGGGCAGCAGCATGTCGCCGGAGATGACCACGCCCAGCGCTTCGCAGTAGAGCGAGGCGTGCTCGGGCGCGTGGCCGTAGCCCGAGATGACGCGCCAGCCGCGTCCGCCCACGACGATCGACTCCCCGTCGAGGATGCGCCGGAAGCTCGTCGGCAGCTCGCCCACGAGGCGCCGGTACTGGTTGCCGCGCATGCCGAGCTGCCCGAGGCGCGCCTCGTCGAGCCCGTGCGCGCGGAATAGCCCCAGCGTCGCCTCCGCCACGAACCCCGCGGCGCCCGCGCGCACCGCGTGCGCGGTCAAGTACTCGCCCTGCGTGATCCAGAGCGGTGCATTGAAGCGCTCGCACAGCCAGCCGGCGTTGCCCGCGTGGTCCGGATGGAAGTGCGTGACGAGAATCCGGCGCACCGGGCGCGCGCCGAGCGTCGCGGCAAAGACCTGGTCCCACTGCGCCCGCGTCGGCGCGTCGGCGAGGCCCGTGTCGACCAGCGTCCAGCCGTCCCCATCCTCCAGCATCCACAAGTTGATGTGATCGAGCGCGAACGGCAAGCGCATGCGCAGCCAGTGCACGCCGGGCGCGATGCTGCGCACGCCGCCGGGCGCGGGCGCTTCTGCATGCGGGAATTCGAGAGCGGGCACGAATGCAAGCTGGGCTAGAATCAACCGCACCCTACCATGCGCGAAATCGAAAAGGAACGCGCCGACGCCGAGTACTCGATCGGCGAGCTCGCCGCCGAGTTCGACGTCACGCCGCGCGCCATCCGCTTCTACGAGTCGGAGGGCCTCCTCGCGCCGCGGCGCGATGGCCAGCGCCGCATCTACACGCCGCGCGAGCGCACGCGCCTGAAGCTCACGCTGCGCGGCAAGCGCCTCGGCCTCACGCTGTCCGAGATCCGCAGCCTCATCGACATGTACGAGCCCGGGCAGGACGAGCGGCCGCAGCTCGAGCGCTTCCTCGCCGTGCTGGAGACGCACAAGGCGGCGCTCGAGCGCCAGCGCGAGGACATCGCCGCGCAGCTTGCCGAGATCGCGGCGTTCGAGAAGCGCGTG
>JAOUGZ010000368.1 GCA_029865405.1 Betaproteobacteria bacterium | reverse complement strand
GTGCTGGAGCACATCGACCGTGACGCGCAGGCGGTCCATGGCTGCGATGCGTCCCGCGTACTCGCCGCCGCGGCCGTTGAACAGGACCACCTCGTCCCCGAGCCGCAGGCGCAGCACATGCACGGCATGATGTGCCGCATCCTCGGGCAGGAGCGAAACGCCCCCCGCGCGCAGCGCGGCCTCAGTGTGAAAGCGCGCTACGCGCGCGGTCTTTTCATGCATACTCGGATTCTGCATGAAGCACTCCTGGCACGCGACCACGCGCGATGCGGCGGCGGTCCCGGTACCGCAGGGCCGGCGTTCGGCGGAGATCCTGCGCAACGGCAGCCTGGAAGTGCGCTGGTACGCGCCGCGCGGCTCGGACCCGCAGACGCCGCATGACCGCGACGAGCTCTACGTCGTGGCGAGCGGCCGCGCCGACTTCGTGCGCGGCGCCGAGCGCGTGGCGGTCGCTGCGGGCGACCTCCTGTTCGTGCCGGCGGGCATGGCGCACCGCTTCGAAGCGCTGAGCGCGGACTTCGCCACCTGGGTCATGTTCTACGGGCCCCTGGGCGGCGAGCGCGACAATCCTTTCGCCGCGCGCTAGAGCACCGGCAGGCACACGTTGGTGCCCTCGAGCGGCGCGACGCGCACCTCGACGCCGTACACCTGGCGCAGGTTGTCCGCGGTGATCACTTCCGCGGGCGTGCCTTGGCGCAGCGCGCCGCCGCGCGCGAGCAGCAACACGCGGCTTGCGGCGAGAAACGCCTGGCTCGGGTCGTGCGAGGAGAACACCACCGCGTAGCCCTCTGCGGCGAGGCGCCGGATCTCGCGCAGCACGCGCACCTGGTTGCCGAAGTCGAGGCTCGCGGTGGGCTCGTCGAGCACCAGCGCGCGCGCGCCTTGCGCCAGCGCGCGCGCGATCATGGTGAGCTGGCGCTCACCGCCCGAGAGCTCGGTGACCACGCGCTCGGCGAGCTCGCCGATGCCGAGCGCTGCGATCGCGCGCTCGGCGGCTTCGCGGTCGGTCGCGCCGGGCGCGGCGAAGAGGCCAACGTGCGCCGTGCGCCCCATCAGCACCACGTCGCGCACCGTGAACGCGAACTGCGCCACGTGCCCCTGCGGCACGTAGCCCACGCGGCGCGCGACCTCGCTGCGTGCGAGCGCCTCGAGCGGCTGCCCCTCCAGGCGCACCTCGCCGGCTTGCGCCGCGAGCAGGCCGAGGAGCGTCCGAAACAGCGTCGTCTTGCCGCCGCCGTTCGGCCCAAGCACGCACAGCACCTCGCCGGCGCCGAGCTCGAGCTCCAGATCGCGGCCTACCGGGCGCCCCGGATAGCCGTAGCCGAGCTGGCGCGCTTCCACCCTCATTGCCATGCGCGCCTCGCGGTGACGAAGAGCCACAAGAAGAACGGCGTGCCGATGAGCGCGGTGAGCACGCCGGGCGGAATCTCGATCGGCGCCACCGTGCGAGCAAGCGTGTCCACGGCGAGGAGGAACGCGGCGCCGAGCACCATGGACAGCGGCAGCAGGCGCGAGAATTCGGGGCCGATCAGCATGCGCGCGGCGTGCGGGATCAGCAGCCCGACCCAGCCAATGATGCCGGAGATGGCCACCGCCGCCGCGGTCATCAGCGTCGCCGCGCACACCACCGCGATGCGCAGGCGCGCCACCGGCACGCCGAGCGCGCGCGCCTCGTCGTCGGAGAGCGAAAGCAGGTTCATGCGCCAGCGCAGCAGATACAGGGGCACCAGGCCGGCGAGTGCGAAGGGCGCCGCGAGCGCGAGGTCGCCGGGCGAGACGGCGGCGAGACTCCCCAGCAGCCAATAGGTGATCGCGGGCAGCTGGTTGTACGGGTCGGCGAGGTACTTCAACAGCGCGATCATGGCCCCGAGCAGCGTGCCGAGGACGATGCCGGCGAGGATCAGCGACAGGATCGGATCATGGCGGCGCACGTTCGAGCCCACCGCGTACACCAGGCCCACCGCGGCGAGGCCGCCGGCGAAGGCGCCGAGCTGGATCACGAGCGCGCTCTGCGAGAAGAAGATGCCGAGCACCGCGCCGAGCGCCGCGCCCGCGGAGACGCCGAGGATGTCGGGCGAGACGAGCGGGTTCCTGAACATGCCCTGGTAGGCGGTGCCGGCGGCGGCGAGCGCCGCGCCGACAAGGAGCGCCGCGAGGATGCGCGGCCCGCGCACCTGCAGCACCACGGTTTCGGCGGAGGGGGCGATGTCGTAGGCGGCGCCGAAGAGCTTGTTGGCGACGAGCTGCGCGAGCTCGAGCGCGGAGATCGGGAATCGGCCCAGCGCGAAGGCGAATACCGTGAGCAGCGCGAGCGCGCCGGTGGCAAGCGCGTAGGCCAGGGCCGTGCGCCGGATCATCGCGGCAGCACTCCCGGCTCGCCGAGGAGCTGGTCGAGCTGCGCCGCGCTCGGCGCCCGGTGATGGAAGAGCTTGTAGAACTCGGCGGTCTTCGCGCGCAGGTCCTCGGGGAAAAGCTCGGGATAGAGGATCTTGCCCGCCCAGTACAGGCCGATGATGCGGTTCGGGCCCGGCGGGAAATCGAACCAGCCGAAAGGTAGATGCGGCGCGAGGTGCACGCGCTTGGCACGCACCGCGGCGAGCGCACCCCAGCGCGCGTCGCGCCATACATGCTCGTAGAAGTTCGGGTCGTTGGTGAAGATCACTTCCGGATCCCAGGCGAGCACCTGCTCGAGCGACACCACGGCGAGGCCGCCGCGCGCGGCGCCGGCGACATTGCGCGCGCCGAGGAACTCCATCACCTGCGCGTTGATCGAGCCGCCGAGCGCCGTCTGCAGGCCCTGCGGCCCGCGCCCGTAGTAGGCGCGCGGGCGCTTCTCGGGCGGGACCTGCGCGACGCGCGCGGCGACCTCGCGCAGCGCGCGTTCGCAGTACTCGGCAAGGCGCTCAGCCGCGGCCGCGTCGCCCAGGGCGTGGCCGAGCGCGCGCAAGGTGTCCGGAATGGCCTCGAAGCGCCCGTCGAGGAGCAAGTACGGCACCCCGGTCTGGTGCTGCACGCGATCGGCGAGCGAGGCAAACACCGCCGCGGTGGCGCCCACGTCGACCACCAGATCGGGCCGCGCCTTGAGCAGCACCTCGACGTTGGCGGTGTTGCCGCGGCCGGTGAGCCGGCCCAGCTCGGGCAGCCGCGCATACTTGTCGGGGAAGAAGGCGGCTTCGTCCGCGCGCAGCGCGCGCGTCCAGCCGAGGAGCTTGTCGGGGTTGATGGCGTAGACCAGGATGCTCGCGGGCGGACCGGCGGCGTACACGCGCTCGACTTTGGCGGGGACGACAACGTAGCGCCCCGCGGCATCGAGCATCTCGCGCTGCGCGAGCGCGGGCGCCGCGGCGAGCAGCAGCGCGGCGAGCACCGCGCGCGTCACATCGTCGCGCCCACGACCCAAGGCGCGAATTCGTCCTCTCCGAAACCCAGCAGCTCCGACTTGGTGCGCTTGCCCGACGCCGTCTCCAGGATCAGCTTGAAGATGCGCGCGCCGACCTGCTCGACGGTCTCCGTGCCGTCGACGATGGTGCCGCAGTTCACGTCCATGTCCTCTTCCATGTGCTGGTAGAGGCGCGTGTTGGTGGCGAGCTTGAGCGAGGGCGAGGGCTTGCAGCCGTACACCGAGCCGCGGCCGGTGGTGAAGCACACCACGTTGGCGCCGCCCGCGACGTGGCCGGTGACCGACACCGGGTCGTAGCCGGGCGTGTCCATGAAGACGAAGCCCTTGGCCGTCACCTTCTCGGCGAACTGGTATACATCGACGAGGTTCATGGTGCCGCCCTTGGCTGCCGCGCCGAGCGACTTCTCCAGGATCGTCGTCAGCCCGCCCGCCTTGTTGCCGGGCGAGGGGTTGTTGTTCATCTCCATGTTGTTGCGCCGGGTGTAGTCCTCCCACCAACGGATGCGCGCCAGCAGCTTCTCGCCCACCTCG
>JAOUGZ010000369.1 GCA_029865405.1 Betaproteobacteria bacterium | reverse complement strand
GCGGTACAGCGCCCGGTCGACGCTGAAGAAGCGCCGCCGGTATTCCCACACCACCGCCAGCATGGCGCCGGTCTGGATGGCGACGTTGAACACCTTGGCTCGATCGTCGTTGAATCCCAGCAGGTCGCCGGCGAGGATCAGGTGTCCCGTGCTCGAGATCGGCAGGAACTCGGTCAGGCCCTCGACCAAGCCGAGGATCAGCGCGTGCAGCAGGCTCGCATCCATGCCCTCAATGTACCCGCTGTGCCAGAAACTCGCGGATCGCGCACCAGAACATCGGGTGCGAGTCGCTCGTGTTGTGCCCGGCCGCCGCGAGCACGGCCGTTCGCTTCGGTCCGCCCCAGGCCGCGCACAGGCGCTCGGCATGCTCGGGCGGGATCACCTCGTCGCGCTCCGCGATCAGGCACAGCAGCGGCGTTTTCATCCGCGGCGCGAGCGCGATGGAATCGAAGCGGTGCCGGAGCAACCAGTCCACGGGCAGGTACCAGTAGTAGCGCTTGGCCAGCGCCGTCAGGCTGTCGAAGGGCGTAACGAGCACCAGCCCGGCGAGCGGCCGCGCGGCGGCGAGCGCCACAGCCGGTCCGCTCCCCAGGCTGCGGCCGAAGGCGTAGATCCGCTTCGGGTCCACGCCGGAGAGCTTCACCGCGTGGTCGTACAGCGCGAGCGCGTCGGCGACGAGCGCCTTCTCCGACGGCGAGCCCTCGCTCTGGCCATAGCCGCGGTAGTCCATCAGAAGCCAGGAGGTGCCTGGGGCTTCCGCCAGAACGGTTTCGATCATCCACGAAACCTCTTCGCCGTTGCCGCCGAAGTACAGCAGCAGGGGTCCTTGCGACTTGACGTGCCAGGCGTGCAGCCGCTTGCCGTCCGCCGTTGGCACGAAAACGCTCGTCACTCGCTGGCCGCGCTGCTCGATCTCGGCGCGTCGTGCCTCGGATATTGGCTGCCGGTGGAAGATCAACGCGTCCTGGGCCAGATAGACCACCAGTGGAAGCCCGATCGCGACTGCGACACCTACCTTCAATACCGCCGCGACTATGCCATCCACGATGCCGTCCTAGTCGCCCTCTCGCAGCAGCGATTCGACCAGGCGCGCTTGCTCCGCCGTCGACAGCGTAGGCGCGCGCTTGACGGCGGCCGCAATTTCATCGAGGACATCTCGTTGAACGATTCCCTTGAATCTGGTCATGTCGGCCGCCAGATCGGCAATCACCGCATCCGTGCGCAATGTCAGGACTGCATGGCAGGCGATCCAGGAGTCTCGTCGCAGGAATTCGTGGCGCGCAGCGTCCAGCTTGACCTGGCAGACCGCCAATTCCGCACGCGCCTCGACGAACGGGTGCACACGCGAGTTGATCACGAAAGTGCAGCATTCCGCCTCGACGCTCGCCACGACCAGGAACTTGTTCTTGCGCCCTTCCGGAAAAACGACTTCGAGGTACACGACTGCACCCGGAACAAGTCGCCGCAGAACCGATTTCTTGCGCTCCGGCTCGGAGAAGGCGTCGCCGAGCTTCGCCATCCCCGCGGACGCCTAGTCGTTCAGGTATGCGAGAACGTCCTTGGCATTGCGCAGGGTCTTCGCAATCGCCCGGACATCGATGATCTCGTTCTCATCCGCAGCCTTCCAAGCCAAGTCATGACTCTTCGCCGTAAGCCGTTCGAAGCTCAAGCTTCCATACTCCCTTAGCGACGCGTCGAGACATTCCTGCTGAGACGCACTGAGCAGCTCCGTATCCGCGGCGCGCAAGGCGCGCAGCCGATAATTGCCAGCCACCTTTATGGCGCCTCTGGCAACTTCGTAGTAGCGCGGCGAGATCCAGGATTCACGGCGCCCTGCGGCCGCCTTCAGAAGGTTGTAGATCTCGCTCGGTACGGGTCCATGCTTCATCGCGACATAGCTGTCGCCCGAAAGCAGGCTGCCATATCGCGAGAGGTGTTCCTTGTCCGCGAAGTAGAGGATCTTCGAGACAGAGTGGAAGGTCGGATAGCGGAGCTTGCCGGCGACGTAAAGAACAAGCTCTATCGCGCGTTGGGGGTCGAAGCGGATCGGAGCAACGGCCATCCGGGCGGCATTATGGCGTCGGGCTGCACGAATCTCAAGTCATTTCTAGGTCTTCTGGTAGATCTCGGCGCCCTTCTGCACGAACTCGATCGACTTCTCCTGCATGCCCTTCTCGACGTACTCGCGCACGTCCTGCGTGATCTTCATCGAGCAGAAGTGCGGCCCGCACATGGAGCAAAAGTGCGCCACCTTCATCGAGTCCTTGGGCAGCGTCTCGTCGTGGAAGTCCTTGGCGGTGTCCGGATCGAGGCCGAGGTTGAACTGATCGTCCCAGCGGAATTCGAAGCGCGCCTTGGAAATCGCGTTGTCGCGGATCTGCGCGCCCGGATGGCCCTTGGCGAGATCCGCAGCGTGCGCGGCGATCTTGTAGGCCATGATGCCGTCCTTCACGTCCTTCTTGTTCGGCAGCCCCAGGTGCTCCTTGGGCGTCACATAGCACAGCATCGCCGTGCCGTACCAGCCGATCTGCGCGGCGCCGATGGCGCTGGTGATGTGGTCGTAGCCCGGCGCGATGTCGGTGGTGAGCGGCCCGAGCGTGTAGAAGGGCGCCTCGTGGCATTCCTTCAGCTGGATGTCCATGTTCTCCTTGATGAGTTGCATGGGCACGTGCCCCGGGCCCTCGATCATCACCTGCACGTCGTGCTTCCAGGCGACCTTGGTCAGCTCGCCGAGCGTGTGCAATTCCGAGAGCTGCGCCTCGTCGTTCGCGTCATAGCCCGAGCCCGGGCGCAGGCCGTCGCCGAGCGAGAAGCTGACGTCGTAGGCCTTCATGATCTCGCAGATGTCTTCGAACCTCGTGTAGAGGAAGCTCTCCTGGTGGTGCGCGAGGCACCACTTCGCCATGATCGAGCCGCCGCGCGAGACGATGCCGGTCATCCTCTTCGCGGTGAGCGGCACGTAGCGCAGCAAGACGCCGGCATGGATGGTGAAGTAGTCCACGCCCTGCTCGGCCTGCTCGATCAGCGTGTCGCGGTAGATCTCCCAGGTGAGCTCCTCGGCCTTGCCATCCACCTTTTCCAGAGCCTGGTAGATCGGCACCGTGCCGATCGGCACCGGGGCATTGCGCACGATCCACTCGCGCGTCTCGTGGATGTGCTTGCCGGTGGACAGATCCATCACCGTGTCGGCGCCCCAGCGGATCGCCCAGGTCATCTTCTCCACTTCCTCGCCGATGCCCGAGGACACCGCCGAGTTGCCGATGTTGGCGTTCACTTTCACCAGGAAATTGCGGCCGATGATCATCGGCTCGCTCTCCGGATGGTTGACGTTGGCGGGGATGATGGCGCGCCCGCGCGCCACCTCGTCGCGCACGAACTCGGGCGTGATGCGCGCCGGGATCGAGGCGCCGAACGACTCGCCGCGGTGCTGGCGCATGAGCAGCTCCAGCATCTTCTCGCCGGTCTTGCCGGTCGCTTTCAGGCTCTCGATGTAGCGCTCGCGCTCCAGGTTCTCGCGGATGGCGATGAACTCCATCTCCGGCGTGACGATGCCGCGCTTCGCGTAGTGCATCTGCGAGGCGTTCATGCCGCGCCTTGCGCGGCGCGGCGCGCGCTTCAGGTTGAAGCGCAATTCGGCGAGCTTCGCGTCGTTGAGGCGCTCCACGCCGTACCGCGACGACGGGCCGGGCAGCACCTCGGTGTCGTCGCGCGCCTCGATCCAGCGCTGGCGCAGCGGCGCGAGACCCGAGCGGATATCGATCTTCGCCGCCGGATCCGTGTAAGGCCCCGAGCAGTCGTACAGGAACACCGGCGGGTTCTTTTCCCCGCCGAACATGGAGGGCGTATCGGCCTGCGAGACTTCGCGCATCGGCACGCGGACTTCCGGGCGTGTGCCGCTCACGTAGACCTTGCGTGAATTGGGCAGAGGCTT
>JAOUGZ010000367.1 GCA_029865405.1 Betaproteobacteria bacterium | reverse complement strand
CCCGCCCGCCGGGGCGCGCACCTGCCGGTGCGTGACCCCGTACTTGGGCCCCATGCTCTGCACACCGTGAGAGACCGTCGGCACGCCGCAGGCCGCGAGCACGGCGGGGAGGAACGGCGCCGCGGGCAGCGTGCGGTTGTAGCCGTCGTAGGGATCGCCGAGGTCGAGCACGTCGTCCACGCTCGCGCTCGCGCGCAGCGTCGCGTTGCGGATGGCCTCGAGCAGGCCGCGGTTCTCGTCGTCGGTCTCGCGCTTCATGCGCAGCGCGATGAGGAACACGCCCGCCTGCACCGGATCCACCGCGCCGTCGAGCACGAGGCGCATGCCCTCGCGCGCCTCCTCGCGCGAGATGTCTTTCGAGAGCTCCGGCCCGGTGGCGATGCGCTTCAGGATCGAGCTCATCAGGTCCGCGCTCATGCGCCCTCCCCGGGCACCCCGATCAGCACGCGCCCGCCCTCCTCGCGCACGGGGTAAGTGCGCAAGTCCTCCTCGGCCGGCTCTTCCATCGCCTTGCCGGTACAGACGTTGAAGCGGCTGTTGTGCAGCGGGCACTTGACGTGCTCGCCCTTCAGCACGCCCGTGGACAGCGACGCCTCCTCGTGCGTGCAGGTGTCGTCCACCGCGCACAGGCGTCCGCCGACGTTGGCGAGCAGGATGCGCCGGCCGGCGACCTCGAAGCACCGCATCGTGCCCTCGCGCAGCGCGCCCGCCCCGGCGATGTCGACGAATCTCATGCCGCCGGCTCGAACCATCTCAGGCGCTCGCGCAGCCGCACCACCTCGCCGATGATGATGAGCGTGGGCGCCTTCACCTCGCCCGCCGCGACGATGCCGGGCAGCGTGGCGAGCGTGCCCGTCAGCACGCGCTGCTGCGGCGTGGTGCCCGCCTGCACGAGCGCCGCGGGCGTGCCCGCGGGCAGGCCGTGCTCGACCAGGCGCGCGCACAGCTGCTCGAGTGCAAGCAGACCCATGTAGAACACGATGGTCTGGTCCGGCTGCGCGAGCGCGCGCCAGTTGAGATCGAGGCCGCCGTCCTGCAGGTGGCCGGTCACGAACACCACCGACGACGCGTGGTCGCGGTGCGTGAGCGGGATGCCGGCGTAGGACGCGCAGCCCGCCGCCGCCGTGATCCCGGGCACCACCTGGAACGGGATGCCCTCGGCGGCGAGCGTGTCGATCTCCTCGCCGCCGCGCCCGAAGATGAAGGGATCACCCCCCTTCAGGCGCACGACGCGCTTGCCCTCCTTCGCCAGGCGCACCAGCAGCGCGTTGATGTCCTCCTGCGGCAGCGTGTGCTTGGCGCGCTCCTTGCCGGCGTAGATGCGCTCGGCCTCCAGCCGCACCAGGTCGAGGATCGGCTGCGACACGAGGCGGTCGTAGACCACGACGTCGGCCTGCTGCATGAGCCGCAGCGCGCGAAACGTGAGCAGGTCCGGGTCGCCCGGGCCCGCGCCGACGAGCGACACCTCGCCGCCGCTGAACGCGAGGCGCGTGTCGTCGATCGCCGCGGCGAGCGTCCTGTGCGCCTCGGCGTCGCGCCCGGCGAGCATCAGCTCGGCGATCGGCCCCTGCAGCGCGCGCTCCCAGAAGCGGCGCCGCTCGATGCCCTGGAAGCGCGCCTTCACGCGCTCGCGGAACTCGGCCGCCAGCGCCGCGAGGCGGCCGTAGGCCGCCGGGATCATGCTCTCCAGGCGCGCGCGCAGCAGCCGCGCGAGCACCGGCGAGGCGCCGCCGCTCGACACCGCGACGATGAGCGGCGCGCGCTCGATGATCGAGGGCAGGATGAACGAGCACAGCGCCGGCTGGTCGACGACGTTGACCGGGATCAGCCGCGCCTTGGCGGCGGCGGCCACCGCGCGGTTGACCTCCTGGTTGGCGGTGGCGGCGATCACCAGCGCACAGCGGTCCAGCGCCTCCTCGCGGAACTCCGTCGTCATCGTGACCTGCGCGCCCGCGCGCCGCAGCAGCGCGGCCTTGCGCGACGCCACCTGGCCGGCACCCACCACCAGGCAGGGCTCGCCGCGCACGTTCAGGAAGATGGGCAGGAAGTCCACCGGCCTATGATAGATTCAATCGGCAAGGTGCATGCCTCGATACCTCACACTGTCGCGCGCGGCGCGCCTGGTCGGCGTGCGCCGCGGCGCGTTGCAGTCGAAGATCCGCAATGGCGAGCTTGCCGCCTTCGAAGGCATGGTCGCGGAGGCGGACCTGCTGCGCGCCTACCCGCAGGCGCACCTGGAGGACAATACCGCCCTGGAGCGGCTCGAGGCGATCAAGGACGCGGCCTTCGCGAACCGCCTGCGCGAGCGGCTGCTGCCGAGCGCCGAGGTGCTGATGGCGCGCCTGGCGGAGCTCGAGCACTACCGCGCCATCGTGCAGGAGCTGCAGGCGCGGCTGCGCACGCCGGACGGCGCGGCGGGGCTGATCGAGTGGCTGCAGGAGCGCCTCGCCCCCACGGCCGCGGGCGGCGCGCCGATGCGAGCGCCGCTTCTTGCTCAGGATAGCCTGCTTAGAATCATGTCCGCCCACGTCCAGGTGCAGCCCAGCGGCCGCGAGTTCTTCGTGGACGGCAACGACAGCCTGCTCGAGGCGGCGCTGCGCGCGGGGCTGTCGCTCGACTACGGCTGCAGCATCGGCAACTGCGGCAAGTGCAAGGCGCGCGTGGTCTCGGGCCAGGTGCACCGCTTGCGGCATTCGGACTACGCGCTCACCGCGGCCGAGAAGGCCGCCGGCGTGGTGCTGATGTGCTGCCATACCGCGGCGACCGACGCGGTGATCGAGGCGCGCGAAGCGCACGGCGCGGCCGACATGCCGCTGCAGGCGATCGACACGCGCGTGAAGGCCGTGAGCCCGATGGGCGAGGACATGCGCCTGCTGCACCTGCAGACGCCGCGCACGCAGCGGCTGCGCTTTCTCGCCGGGCAGTCGGTGCGGCTCTCGCTCGGCGCGGACGCGGCCGTATCGCTGCCCGTGGCGAGCTGCCCGTGCGACGAGAGGAACCTGCACTTTCACGTGCGCCGGCGCGCCGGGGACGCGTTCGCCGAGCGCGTGTTCGCCGGGCTGAAGGGCGTGGACGCGGTGCACATCGAAGGGCCGCGCGGCGAGTTCGTGCTCGACGAGGACTCGACCCGGCCGCTCGTCTTCGTCGCCTTCGACACGGGCTTCGCGCCGGTAAAGAGCCTGATCGAGCACGCGATGGCGCTCGACGCGTCGGAGTCGCTGCACCTGTACTGGATCGCCGCCGGCGCCGGCGGGCACTACCTGGACAACCTGTGCCGCGCGTGGAACGACGCGCTGGACAACTTCCGCTATGTCCCGCTGCAGGCCGAATCCGCCTTCGGCCCCCTGCTGAAAGACCATCCGCGACTCCCTGAGTGCGATGTCTATGTGGCGGGACCGGCGCACGCCGCGCACGCGGCCGAGTTCGCGCTGCTCGAGCGCGGCCTGCCGCGCGCGCAGTTGCGGCTGGGCACCCTCGAGGGCTGAGCCGCAATGTCGGACCGCGCCAGCAGGCAAGCCGAGCTCCTCGCCCAGGCCGGGCGCACGCTCGCGGGCGGCGGCCTGGGCCTATTCGTGCTGCCGCCGGAGCTCAACCTCGTGGTCGAGCGCGGCCAGGGCAGCCGCGTGTGGGATGTCGCCGGGCGCGAATACATCGACTACCACCTGGGCTCGGGGCCGGCGCTGCTGGGACACGGCCATCCGGCGATCAGCGCGGCGATCGCCGCGCGCCTGGACAAGGGCACGACCTACTACTTTCTCAACGAGCCCGAGATCGAGCTGGCGCAGCGCCTGATCGACGCGGTTCCCTGCGGCGAGCGGGTGCACTACGCCGGGTCGGGCACCGAGGCCACCTTCTACGCGCTGCGCATCGCACGCGCCCACACCGGCCGCGACAAGATACTCAAGTTCGAGGGCGCCTGGCACGGCACGCAC